>CANISK010000041.1 GCA_947470205.1 Neisseriaceae bacterium
CTGATGTTGTGATACTACGACCCATTTTAGTGACACTTTTTATAGTTGCCCACTTTTTATGCTCTACATGTTTTTCACCACGTATACGGCTATTTTTAGCACGCTGCTGCTCTTTCATTAATTTCTCATGAGCCTGATTTTTCTGATAATTTAAGTCTTTTATAGACGAATCTAGTGATTGCTCTTTATGTTTTTGCAACTCTAAATAATCATCATATTTACCATTAAATATTGTTACACTGCCATTAGCCACATGCCAAATTATATCAATTGTATTACGTAGCAATTCTGTATCATGGGTGACAATAATCAGTGTGCCTGAATATCGTTTTAACATAGATATTAATGCTTTACGATTTTTAACATCTAAATGATTGGTCGGCTCATCTAGTAATAATAAATTTGGATGTAGCGACAATGCGGAACTTAAGCGTTGATTAAACCTTTGCCCACCACTGAGTATATCGTTGTCATTAATTAGTTGTGGCACATAACCAATATTAATATCATTAGGTATGATAATATTGCCATCACTAGGCTCAATAATACCAGATATAGCTTTAATTAAGCTGGTCTTTCCACTACCATTACGTCCAATAATACCAATTCTAGAGCCATAATATATTGTGGTAGTAAAATTATCAATGCATTGTTTATGTCCATAACTAATGGCTAAATCATTGAAATAAATTGGTTGATGCTGAATTAATGGCATAAAAATCCCGTTTATCTCCACTTAAACACAAATAAGTGTGATGTATGTGGCTAATTACAACAATAAAAAATGTTGTGATTTTTTGTAAAAGTTAAATGTGGTGTAAATATAGAAAATTAGTTGTAAAAAATTGCAACTAATCAAATTGGATGCAGGTAAACTGCTTATTTGTTCACTGTAGATTTGCCTAAAAAATAAATGTTGTATTCGATAATGATTATAACCCAACCAGCGAATTTTATGATAATTTTTTTAATAATTAATCTTTATCGTTCATCTTATTAAACTATTTAAACGTAAATAACGCAAATTGTAACATTAACTAAATATTGATAAAATATCTTCTTCATTGATAATGGGAATGCCGTACTCTGTTGCCTTGGCAAGTTTACTCCCCGCATCTATTCCTGCGATTAAGTAATTTGTCTTTTGAGATACTGCACTACTTACCTTACCCCCTAAGTCTTCTATTTTTTGTTTTAGTTCTTCTCTTTTGAATGAGGCAAAACTCCCAGTTATCACAAATGTTTTACCAGTGATGTTTGGGTTATAATTTTGATTTACATTAATTGCTTCATATCTGATACCGAGTTCCAATAGCTCTGTAATTATTATTTTATTATGTGGTTCACTAAAGAAGTCTATGATTGAGCGTGACACCACATCCCCAATATCATGAATTTGAAGTAATTCCTCAATTGTGATATTCATTAATTTATCTATACTGCCACAATATTTTGCTAAATCTTTTGCGGTTTTTTCTCCCACATGCCGAATACCCAATGCATAAATTAACTTATTTAATGTGGTATTTTTACTACTATTAATAGCATCAATAATATTATGCGCGCTTTTTTGACCAAAATTTTCCAAATTCTCAAGCATTGATACATTTAGTCTATAGATATCTGTGACATTATTAATAAGTTTTAACTCAGTTAATTTATCGATTATCTTTTCCCCTAAGCCATCTATATTCATAGCAAGTCTACTTGCAAAGTGCGTGAGCGATTGTTTTTTCTGTGCATCACAAAATAATCCGCCACTACATCTGTAAATTGCCCCTCCATCATCTCGCATGATTTTACTCTCACATACTGGGCATGTTTCTGGAATAGTAAAACATATTGTGTTATCTGGTCTTTTGTCTATCACCACGTTTACAATCTCTGGTATAACGTCCCCAGCTCGCCTCACCATTACGAAGTCATTTATTCTGATATCTTTCCTGTTGATTTCATCTTGGTTGTGTAATGTTACGTTAGAGACCATAACACCACCTACTAACACCTGACGGACTTTTGCAACTGGTGTGAGCGCTCCAGTTCTCCCCACTTGTATCTGAATGCCTAACACCTGAGACTCTTTTGCGTAGGATAAAAATTTATGTGCAATTGCAAATCTGGGGGCACGCATCACAAAGCCTAATTTTTCTTGTAATTGTATGTTGTTTACCTTGTACACCACGCCGTCAATTTCAAATGGCATATTGTGTCTAGACTGTGCCATGTTGGTATGGTACGTGATTAATTCATCTGTTGTGTTGCAAACTTTCACCCAAGAGCCTATATCAAATCCCAGTGTCTTTAAAAATGAGAGCTGTTCAAAAAAGGTGTCTAATGGTTTTGGTGTGATATATTCTTGTGATATTTGTGTGAGTGCATAGGCAAAAAAATGCAATGGTCTGGTTGCGGTTATTTTGCTATCTAATTGTCTAATACTACCTGATGCTAAGTTTCTTGGATTGGCATAAGTTTTAAGCCCCGTGGATTCTTGTGATTGATTGAGTTTTATAAAATCTTCAATTTTAATTAACACCTCTCCTCGTACTTCAAGTAAATCTGGTGGGTTGGTGGAATGTAAAATAAGTGGAATATTTTTAATAGTCTTGATATTGTGTGTGACATCTTCACCAGTAAAACCATCCCCTCTTGATACCCCCCTAACTAAAACACCGTTTTGATAAATAAGACTAATTGCAATCCCGTCATATTTGGGTAATGCAGTATAAACGACATTAGTTTCATTGGTGCCATCTTCTATCCGCTTAGTAAAGGCAAATAATTCCTCATGGGCTATCAATGTATCGTCTTTAGTTAAATCTGAAAATATGTTATTTAAGGATAACATGGGGATATTATGTGGTATATGTTCAAATTCACGAATAGGAGTAAATCCCACTCTCACAGTTGGTGAGTCTGACCTTTTATATTCTGGAAATTCTTCCTCTAGTTTGATTAGCTCTCGATATAATTTATCGTATTCCTCATCTGTGATAAGCGAGAAATTTTTTGCGTGATAGTGATAATTATAATGAATTAATTGATTGGTTAAATCTTCTATTTGTTGCTTTGTGGTGAGGTGCGGTACTGGAGTAGTCATCATTCAATCGTCTTTATTTAATAAACCCTGGATACATTGTCTGATTGTGGAATGTGCCTTGGATGCTATTTTAGAAAAATGTGCACCAGTGGGTTCGGTGGGATTATTGATAGCAATTACACGCTAAAGAAGATTTTCCATATCTTCTGGGGGGATATATAACAGTATGTCTGCTTTTATTAATATTCGCGTTTAGCTGTTTAAGTTCATTGATGCGATTACAAAACGCCAGTCCGATAGCTAGTTTAGATGGAAAATAATCAAAATGATTTGAATGTTCCATGTGTTACACCTCTTATTGATTGCACTTCTTATTGATTGTTATTACAACACATTATTTGATGGCATATGTTATGTGACATAATTTATGCCACACATATTATAACATGAGCAAACATATCGCAGATTATTTTTTCACTTATTTAAGTTGTGGGGGCTCTTGAGTACAGTAACCCTTTTCGCATTTGCCAATCTTTCATGTGTGCATGTATAAAACCATAAAAATGTTTATCGTGATAATAATGAATGAGATGTGTGAGCTCGTGGAATACTACATATTCAATTGCGCGAATATCTTTTTTTATTAGCAGTAGGTTTAAATTGATATATGATTTCTTTGGGTTACAAGACCCCCACCGCGTCTTCATTTTTCTAATGGATACTCGGGCTACATCTTTATTTACTATTGGAGTATACTTACACAACGCCTGATTAAAATAAAAACTTGCTTTTTCTTTATACCACGCATCAATTAATTGCAATTTTTTGTTCTGATTTGTGATATCAATTAATCTAATCTCCACATATCCATCAACAATATCAATGGTAGTTTTGATGTCTTGAATGATACGTACTGGGTAATGTGTGCCCAAATATTCTAAAGTCTCTAAAGTGCTATCTATCATATTCTTATTGTACTGCTCCTTAAAATAATTAATTTTTTGGGTTATCCAATCATGACGTTTTGTCAATATTTCATTGATAATGCTTGTATGCGTATTAATTGGCACTGTAAGGGTTACTTTTAGGGTGGGTTTTACTCTGAGAGTGATATTTTTCACATCCTTGTGTAAAATTTCTATTTCATTTAGCATAATGACTAATTCCAATCTGGCGTATTGTCTTTATTTCATCCACTACATTTTCTTTTATAGTATTGCTGAAATCATATAAAATATCATCAATTAATTGATCTATTTCATTTATTACATCTATATTATATTGCCAATTGGGTTTTTTTAGGAATTGCTTAAAAATGTCATCAATTTTGAGGATGAATTGGATGGATTCATCCTCTGAAATATTTGCACCTTGAAATACTGTACCCACATTATCGTACAATGTTTTGGCAAATTCATTATTTTTAATTTCTCGCGGATAATGTTTATCAGTGTTAATGTGTTTCTGTGTGAGTAGCTCCCGCACATCTTTGGCGTGTTTTAATTTTTCTTCATCGCTTAGCCGTCCATTGTGATAGTTCTCTATAATGGAAGTAATTTGTACCGATAGTGTGGTATAAAATTGTGGATTTTCTTGATGTTTTTCAGTGATTACTTTTTCTGTAGCATTTAAAATACTATCTGCACGAGCGTTATCTCCCACAAGACGCATAAGCTCTTTATCAAAATCCTCATCAAAAATATTTACTAATTTGGTTAATTGATTGACGCCATCGGCACTAATAAAGGTATCTAATAGCTTTTGCATATCTTTTTCATATTTACCAAAATCCACTGCCTCATGATAACGAATTTTAAGCGCTTGGCGTAAATTACTATAACGTTTCATGGCTTTTTTATATTGCAAAATTTCCACATCCGTCAATACTTCATCAATCTTATCACTAGATAGTGCAATTTTTAAAGCACGTGCATATAAAGACAATAACTCATAAAACTGTTGTCGCAGTTTTTTATCTGCAAGAAATACTTGATAGCTCTCTTCATCTTCTTTATTCGTAATACTTACAAATAAACGCTCCAAATCTTTATATAAAGACTGCACCTTGCTAATTTCAGTTTTAATATCAATCACCGCACTCATTAAATCGTCTTCATCAAATCCAGCTAATGCACTATATGAACTAAGTGCTTGATCTAAATTACCTAATAATCCACGATAATCAATAATAAAACCGACATCTTTACCATCGTGCACACGGTTCACTCGAGCTATTGCTTGTAATAAATTATGCTCTTTTAATTCTTTATCTATGTATAATATGGTGGCACATGGTGCGTCAAAACCAGTCAAAAGTTTATCCACCACAATCAATAACTCTACATCATCGCCATTTATAAATTTATCTTGTATTGAACTTAAAAAATATTCCTCCGTGCCATAATCTTTTAAGATCTTTATCCAAGCTTTTGCAGCATAGTTTTTGTTGTCCTCGTCTACGTTGTCATATCCATCACGAGTATCTGATGCTGAAATCACAAAAGCAGTCTTGATATTTCCATATTCTTTAAATAATTCATGATATTTAATTGCCTCATATTTGCTATTGGTAGCCAATATCCCCTTTAGTCCTGTACCTTGAACATTATGGGTATAATGTTGATTTATATCAAATGCAATCATCTCCAAGCGTCTTTCACTAGACGCTACACGACTAAATCTCGCCCATTTTTGCTCTAAATCTAGCCTTTGTGTATCGTTTAAATTTTTAGCAATAACTTCAAACCTGTGATCTAGCCCATTTTTATCACAAACCCATTGATGTACAAGCCTACCTTCATATAAAAGAGGCAATACGGTCTTATCTCGCACCGCCTCATCAATAGTATACCGATGAATAAGCCCACCAAATTTCATAATGGAACTTTTTTCTGTTTTTAATAATGGCGTACCAGTAAAACCCAAATAGCACCCCAGCGGAAAAACTTTTTTCATTGCTTTATGTAAGTCTCCGCCTTGCGTACGATGAGATTCATCTACCAAGATGAAGACATCAGCATCTGAAATAATCACCCCTTCATTTTTTACCATTTCAAATTTATGAATAAGAGTAGTAATTACACTTTTACCGGATTGCAATTGTTCCAATAAATCACGTCCATTAATCGCCCTAGTTGCTACTATCTCGGTATTGGAAAATGTATTATGAATTTGAATATCTAAATCTTTTCTATCTGTTACAACCACCACTCTAGAACCAGGAATATATTGTTTTAAGGCTTTAGTTAGCATTACCATTGTTAGTGATTTGCCACTTCCTTGCGTATGCCATACAAGTCCACCAGACCTACTGCCATCTTGGGTAATATTGTTTATTTTATGTAAAATCTTTTGTATGGCAAAATATTGTTGATACCGCGCAATTTTTTTAATTAACCTCTTATCTTTTTTGTCAAATAAAATAAATAAACGAAATAACTCCAGTGTACGATAAATATCAAATAAACTAAATATAGTTTGGTCTAATTTACTCACTGTGCGATTGGATATAATATTTGATACCGCATTTATATTATCCTCTTCCCATGAGGCATAAAATTTAATTGGTGTATTTGTGGTGGCGTATTTGGGGTTAAAATTATTACCTGCAACAGTGATTTGCACATATTTAAATAAATGCGGTATTTCCTCTGTCTTTTGATTGCGTATCATTTGCGAGATACCCTCATCAATATTTACACTAGATTTTTTAAGCTCAATCACCGCATATGGAATACCATTAATAAAAAGCACCAAATCAGGACGGCGGGTTTTGTCTGTTTCAGTGGTAATATTGCGACTAACACTAAACTCTTCGGTAAAATGAAATACATTATTGGCAATATTATCAAAATCAATATATCGCATCGAAAAGCTTTTTTTACACCCATCCCCAAGCTCTTCATCATAGCTATCACCTAAAACCAACTTATCAGTTATTTTTTGATTCGCAATATTTAACTCCTCATTTAACAGTACATCTAATTCAGCTATTGCACATTCAATATTTTTTAATGAAAACTTATGCCGCACTCCTTGATATTCATATGAATTTATTTTGTCCAATTGTGATAATAAAATATCACGCAGTAACACCTCCGTTGTACGATTACCCCGTAAGGCTAGATTATCCTCACGACTAATAAACTGCCACCCCATCGCCGTTAATAACAAAATGGTGTTTTGTTGGATTTTGTATTCACTAGTATTTGGTGTCATTTTATATACTTAAAAATTTGTATTTATGTTATGATTATGTTATAATATTGTTAAGGATTGCGGATACGCGGTCGACAAATAGCCTAAGGGGAAACTTTTGGGCTATTTTGTTTTCTAAGGAAATACCCTCAATCCATATATTAAAAATTTTTATTAATCTCAATTATTTATCTATCATTTTTAATTATTTCAATCAATGTAGAATTCATGACACTTCTATAAAATGTTTGATAACTTGGTACCATATCGTGAGGCAATTGAATGATTTGAAATATTGTGTTAGCATAATCTTCCAAAGCATTGATTGTATTTTTAATTATATATTCAATTAAAGTATTTAATGAACCCAAATTGTTTGATTTTATATTTTCTGAATTCCATATTTCTAAAGTATTACACCGCTCCAGTGAAATATAAAATTTTTTATCAATAAAAAATTTCACTTCATAGTGTTTCTTGCTATGAAATATATCGTTTCTGATGTTCATCACAAAGAAAAAAAATTTTTGATATTGATAACAATATTGTGCTAATAATTCATGTATTTTATCTTTATTTATATAATCTTCTTTGGATGTATAATCTTCATTAAACATTTTAGATGGTTTATTGATATTCCTATCATACCAGGTTATTTTATTCATTAAATGAGTATTAATTTTGGCTAAATTTTCAAAAATTGCTCTACTGTTCTGAAAAATAGCCTCTAATACCATATTAGCATGTTGACATCTTGATGTATCTGTAATTATTTCACAATGAGCAAAAATATTAATCTGCTCCGAACATGCTGACATATTGTCAATATCCTTAATTATATGCATCATTGCAGATTGAGTATCCTGAAAATTAATATGTTTACACATTAAATTAAAAAAATTGAAATAAATATCATCATTTTTTAATAGTTTGTGTGAAAAGTAAATACCTTGAGATATATCAAATATAGGTATTTTTACAATCTTAGCATCTAGTATTGCATAAAATTTCCATTCTTTATCATGCAATGGAAACAAAGGTAAATATCTGTCCCCATCTTCTTGTGATAGATCAAGGTGATCTATTTTCATATTGTCAATCCCATTTTACCAGTTAAGAGTTTTTGCATTAGTGCTTGTTTTTGAAGTTTTAATTGTTTCAATATTTCAATTTGTTTGTTAATTTCATCATCAATGTTGGTTAAAACATTGGCTATTTTTGTTTGTTCTTCTGGAATTGCGGGGAAATTAACTTTGATGTTCTCAAGACTACTTTTGGGTAATTGTTTTAAAGCTGATCCTGTTTGCAAAGATTTAAATTGTATTTTTCCATAACTAGACGACAGAAACTGTAATAAAAATCTTGAATTTAAACACTCAGGAACTCTCAATAAACATATTTGAGCATTAATATTGCTACCATTAAATTCTTCTGTAACACGTGCCAACATTCCTATCTCACCTCGAGTTGTAATAAGAATATCATCAGTTTTTAAATGCCCACTTGTTAAAATAAGATGTAAATCATTATCAATAAATTTCATGTTATCCCACACTAGACAAAGATTTTTGATGTTATTTGCTCTGATAAACGGAACCCCACTATTTTTCATGTCATGTGATTTTGGATATAATTCACCATAGTTTCCATCAGAAATAAAAATATCCAACTCACCGAGTTTTTTGGACTGCCAAGTAGGGTAATTGTTGCCGTTTTCGTCTTTAAAGCGGATTTTTTGACTAAAAATCTGTTGCATGATTCCTTTTTTAAATAATTCTTTTTGTGTAATTAATTGCTCTTGTTTTATTATTGCGTCATCCCAGGTGGATAATATTTCCGCAATTCTTTCTTGCTCGTTTAGTGGCGGTGAGACTATGTGACACTTATTAATTTCACTTAAATTAATTTTTTTTGGGAATGCCACATGAATTGTATTTTTATACAATTCATGTTGAAATGCATGATAACCAATGTAATGAATAAGAAATTTAAAACTCATGCATGATTTATTTTTGAACAATGCCAAGCTAACATAAAAAGATGCTCTTACATCCCAATCAATTAATTTTGCAGTACCAATATCTCCAATTCGTGTCATCAAGATATCACCTTTTTGCAATATCACCCTTTTTGATTCTTTTTGAAATATATCTTCAGAAATAAATTTAGTATTTTCCCATTTGTTTCCTGTAACTGTTTCCACACTGTAAAATGGCACTCCTTTTATTGTGTAATTTGGTGTCATATGAGTACCATCGTAAATATTAGGAGACTATAAAAAATAACTACTACCATTATGTTGTGGCGCCATGTGGTTTAATCGTATAATTCCATTCTCCATGAAAAGCATCTTTTACAATATTAATGTTTGTAAAGTCTTCATCTGATATTTTTTTACCAG
>CANISK010000042.1 GCA_947470205.1 Neisseriaceae bacterium
AGGCGGGAATCCATTCAATGTAGATAGTCACCTTTTAAAATGAATGTTGGGTGTTGTAAAACTGGATTCCCGACGACTTAGGGAATGACAACATTTATTGATTTCTTATGTCGAATTAGCATTTTATGAGGTTATGCAAGAAGTCTAATAAATCTTTTGCATGTGGTTGTATTGGTTCAATAATTGCTCGATATAAAGTTTCCCAGCTATCAATAAAGAAATGCAAAGATAATCCTTGTATTTTTTTCCATAAATACAATTTACGACCAGATTTTTGTAATGCCAGTTCGAAATATCCACTTGTGCGCTCTTGTACCTGATCTATTGCAAATGCAATCATCATAAGATAAGCCATTACTGCGCTTAAATTTTTATTACCGTGACCAAAATTGTGCTCAAGATGATAACCTTGATTTTTTAATGGTTGGGTGGGTCACTTTTTGATTACAATGGTGGGTCAAAAGATCATTACAATTTACAAAATAAATACCCTGCGGCAAATTATACTGGTATTGCTATAACAAAATTACGGGCAACTGGGCATGTTGTCCTCAGACGTGGAGATAGCGGAAGACCACAAGCAATTGTGGCTGGTGCCTATGAAACGTCTTGACGCCCCACAGCGTTAGCGTGGGGCGTATGTCACGTTCTGAAGATGAAATTCCCTCCACCACTTACCAGCTACAATTTAATGATTATCGTTGCGGAATTCTTGTTTTTATTTGTTAAAAAATGTGATTTGAAATGGAGCAATCTTTACGCCGGCAGTTACGACATTACCCCAATTTCCAGCAAATCCTTTATTGATGTTATTCATGTATGCAATTTGCCCAGTGTTCCAATCTTGATGCATGCTCATAAATCCAAGCTCATCTTGTTCTGTATTTAATTCTGTGGATAACGCTGGATTTTGTGTGGTAATGATAAAATTCTCATTATCATTTTGATATTCATCGGTTCCCCTGCATTTTTCATCAAATTGATACATGTAAGTATGTCTAGATGGCAAATCTAAGTATTGATATCGATTATTCGATACATCCATTTGAGTTACTTTAATTTTAGGTGAAACTAGCGGAGCTTTATCATCGTTAATTATACAACGAAAAAAATGATTATAATTAGAAGCCTGATTATAATTTTTGGCAATAATATACATTGTCTTGTCTGACGTATTGGTGAAATAAATTTCTGAGTTATTTTGCCCCATGGAAAGATTGTCTTCGCCGTAAGTAGATGCGATGACACAAGAGAGTAATACGCATTGTAGTAATTTGTGCATTTTTAGGTACCGTGTAAAATTGTTTAAAAAAAATCAAGATAAACTACAATAGACTTGTAGGTTGTAAAAGAAGTCTATTAAGTATTATATCATAAAGTATAACAAATATATATCATAAACAAAATCATGATATAGGTGAGTACAATATACAAATAAATATAAAAAAACTTGCAATTTGGCTTATAAATATGTAATAATACATTCCTCAAGTGTAAATTATACTCACATTAGGGGGCGCTTAGCTCAGTTGGTAGAGCATCTGCCTTACAAGCAGGGGGTCATAGGTTCGAATCCTATAGCGCCCACCATACTATTTTGGAGCGGTAGTTCAGTTGGTTAGAATACCGGCCTGTCACGCCGGGGGTCGCGAGTTCGAGTCTCGTCCGCTCCGCCAACTACATTTATAAATTTAATTAAATGATAAAACCAAATAATTAATATCAGTTAGAATATCATATCAATGACTGGGTTAAGTCTCAGTTTCATAAATTAAAACTACAAAAATCAAGAATTATGACAATGCCTACTTTTCAAGAAATTATGAGACCTTTATTAAATCACTTATCAGACAATAAGGAGCATATTCTTGCAGACTTAGTGGTTAGTTTAGCCAAATATTTTAATCTGACAGATATGGAAAAGTCTCAATTGTTACCCAGTGGAAAACAAGGTATGTTTGCCAATCGGGTAGGTTGGGCTAAAACCTATCTTGCCAGAGCAGGTTTGGTGTCTACTATGAGTAGGGGGATATATAAAATCACCCCCATTGGTACAAAAGAAATAAAAAATCCAACACAATCCATATCGGTTAAGTATTTACGTAGTGAATATCGACGGAATTTAAAATTTATTAATTTTATTAATGGAAATAAAAATCAGCTTGAGCAGTCAGTTAATCAATCAGAATCCAACCCTGAGAGCCACATCACAGATCCAATAGAAACAATAGAAAATCAGTTCACTCAGCTTAATCAACAATTGGCAATTGATTTATTGGATAAAATAAAAAGCAACCCTCCACAGTTTTTTGAGAATTTGGTAGCCGATTTATTAATTAAAATGGGTTATGGTAGCTCCAAACAAGATATTTTAAAAAATTCTGGTCATAGTGGTGATGGTGGTATAGATGGCATAATCAAGGAGGACTTGCTTGGGTTTAGTAAAATATATATTCAAGCAAAACGTTGGATGAATGCCGTGGGTAGTAAAGAAATCCGAGATTTTGTTGGGGCATTGCGCATGCAAAATGCGTCTAAAGGCTTATTTGTTACAACTTCTACGTATACAGAACCTGCTAAAAAAGCCTGCTAACGCTCAATAATTCTGATGCAATTGTATTGATTGACGGTCTTGAGTTAGCTCAGTTAATGATTCAATATAATGTGGGGGTTGTAATAAAGAATGTTTATGAATTAAAGCACATAGATGGGGATTCTTTACTCTCGATTGATTAAAATGTTACATAAACTCCAGTTCTACATAATAAACACACAAACTCAGTCACTGACAATTATAAGCGCTTCACAACCTGCGTCATTGCGAGCCGTAAGCGTGGCAATCCCCCATAAACAATAAAATGCAACACAATATTGAGCATTAGCTGATAATGGCTGTATCATTAAAAATAACATTGTGAGCGTCAATCATTGAGATTACCACGGCTTGATAAATCCAGCCTCGCAATGACTGTGTTTGTTAGTTTATTATACTTAACGCACATGAATATGGATATTTATTTAATAATTTACTGTAAATCAAATAGTTATACAATAATAATCAGTACAATAAATCTCCGTAAAAAGATCTGTCAAGGAGTCAGTATAAGAGTTTAATATAATGGTTGTATTGTAATACTTTTTAAGGGTCACAAATATGGAAATTAGCCAATTCTACCAGACAACACAACAACAGGGGTATCCGCAAAAAATTAGCAATGGATTCTTGTTGTTTCAAACACCAAATATCGATGAACAAAAATTTATAAATTCGGTGATTAAATATATGAAATACATTAATGCATCCCACAATATAATGTATTACAATGATTATTTGCGTGATGAGTTGTCAAATCAAATATCAAATAAACCCCCGAAAAATTTAAATAAATATCAATATTGGCAATATGCAGACAAATATTTTCAAAAAATTACCCCATTAAACCGTAGTACTTATTGTGATAATATTTTAAAAAATACTGGGTTTGAAGTGGTTAGCTCTAAAATTTATGGTAATTATAGCTATTGTGGTAATGATCCAGCTGGAGCATTAGATAAATTACTGCAGCAAAAACCACTATTTATCGAATGTTTATCCGCTATTCACCTGTGTAACATTCTTGCTTTTAAAGAGCAAATTGGAGGCCATGCATTTAATGAGTATATAAACAATAGATATAATGGGAATCTAACCACGGACGGTACATTTTTGCCATTTAATATTCATGAATATATAGTAGATGTATCATCAGGTGATAAAAATTACAAGATATATGAAGATGATATAAAAATTGGTGATGTGATATATATAACAATAACAAATGGATTTGCGTTTCACGGTGGGTCTGAATTAAATGGTTATAATTTATTATGCGTTGAGAAAGATGCAAATAACCAACCATTATTTTTAGGATTTCATTCTATAAAGCATAACCCATATACTTTATCTGAAGTTGGTAAAATATTAGAGGATGCATTTATAGAAAATCTCTCATATAAAGATTTGTTAATTATATATAATTGCATGCAATGTGCTAAGGGTGCCAAAATGCTACATTCAGATTTTACAATTGCAAACACATATAAATTATTGGGAAAGTGCAATGCAGAAAATATACTTAATGAGGAAATTAATAAAGCGAAAAAGATAGAAAATAATATAGGAAAATCTGCTATAAAGATGCCAGAAGATTTACCCCATAGTTATCTATTGCATAAAATTTTGCGTTATATACCTAACACTCAGGGGAACAATATTTATATTGAAAGTAGGTGTAATCCAAATAATGCTCAATTGCTATATATTACAACATGCATACAAAAGTTTTAGGGGTTCTGATGATGACAAAGCTCGCAATGGCTGATTTTATTGATATCTATATGTTGAACGCACATTTATAGATATAAGGATAATTATGATATTTGGTTTAAGATAATAATCTTATGCGAAATAATTACGCACAAACTCAAGCACCTCATGGGCATGGTTTTCAGCCTTCACCTTTCGCCATTCTTTCACTATCTTTTTTGTAGTATCAAGTACAAATGTACTTCTTTCTATGCCCTGAACAACACGTCCATACATATTTTTATCTTTTATCACATCAAATATTTTACACACAACCTCATCCACATCAGATAATAATTCCACAGATAAATTAAATTTATCAGCAAATTTACAATGTGATGCCACCGTATCACGAGATATACCCACCACTTTAATATTTATTTTTTGAAATTCTGGGTATAATTTAGTAAAATCTTGGTTTTCAATGGTACATCCGGGAGTGTCATCTTTTGGATAGAAAAATATCACCACTGGTGTGGTGCACGTGGATAACTCAAAATCATTACCCATACTGGATGGTAATTTAAAATCAATCATGAATAAACTTTCTTAATGCAATTTTGACATATAGTAATGATTAAAATTAGTTATTAATCATTACTACTTAAGTGATTGCCACACCCTGATAAATAAGTGGTCATAATGACTGATTTTGCACTTACCTCATTAACCAAATAATTCAGAGTGGCTACCAAGACGAATTAATTTAAGAATATCTGAAGTATTGTTTTGATATATTAATGCCAAATCAGGATAAATGTGGCAATCTCTACAATCCGAATATTCACCTTGCAAATTATGATCCATATACTTAACTGGAAGTTTGCTATCATGTACCAAATATTGCAAAATCTCCGTAAAGCGGCGCTCAAGAGTCTTGTTAAATTTACCCATTAATTCGCGTTGATAATCTTTTTTAAATTGCTTGGTTCGTTCAATCGTCCGCATTTAAATCAGCTATTAAAGAATTAATATTATCAAAAGATTTTAATTTTTGGGTGCGAGATTCTTTGATAGAGGCAATTGTTTTTTTATTGGGAACTTCTATATTTAAAGGAAATTTATGCGTGGTTGCAATATTGGTTAATAATAAACGAACTGCATCAGATACAGTTAAACCAATCGACTTTAGAACAACTGAAGCTTCATGTTTTATAGATTCTTCAATTCGAGCGGTAACGAGTGAATTTGCGCTCATAAGTCAGCCCCTGTGTAAATAAATATTGATTAACAATGTTAATCAATATTTATTGTATCACAATATCTAATATCCTTACAGTTTTTTTTGAAATTGAGAATGATAATAGGTCTCTATTATTCTGTTATCTCAGCTTTTTTGATATCTTGTGTAACATCAGTTGCGACATTTTCTACCACAGTCTCTGGTTGAACAATTGTAACAGTTTCGATAATTACATTATCATTTGGCACATCATCATGTCCATTTTTATGTCCAGTTTTTACCACTTTTATGCTATCCACAATATCAGTACCACCTATCACACGTCCAAACACCGTATATCCCCAGCCGTGCATATCTTCAGATTTAAAGTTTAAAAAATCATTGTCTTTAATATTAATAAAAAATTGGGCAGTAGCGGAGTGTGGTGCCATGGTTCTTGCCATTGCAATAGTATATTTATTATTCTTTAGACCATTATTTGCTTCATTTTTTATTGGGTCTTTTGTGGGTTTTTGCACCATGTTGTCATCAAAGCCACCGCCTTGTATCATAAAGTCATTAATTACCCTATGAAATATGGTGTTATTATAATGTCCAGTTTTAGTGTAATTAATAAAATTTTGTACCGAAAGGGGAGCCTTTTGATTATCTAGCTCAATCTCTATAGTGCCTAAGTTCGTTTTAATAAGTGCTTGCATAAAGTATCAGTTCCTTTTTATGTGAAATATGTTTTATTGAATTTGTTTAGATATCATTTTTTGTGCAGACCACAATCCCATACCTTTTTTAATATTAATGAGTTTCATGTTAAATTGATAGTCAACCCGTCTAGTTTTACCATCTGGACTTGTGGACGTGATACTATTAATAAAACCATCAATTCTACATTCAGCGCCAACCATTTCACCAGTTTTTGCAGTAGTTGATTTAGCATAATAACCACTTTGATTTTGTCTTTTTAGCTCTTCAGTCTGGTTTTTCATTTCATCAATAGCAACAACATAATCTGCAGTTACTATTTTGGAATTAGATAGTCTGTCTTGTATGCTTTGAGTGATAGATGAAGTATCGATATATTGATCTGTTTTATTTACCACAGGAGAGACGGTGTATGAGCCACATTTATTTACTTTACGAGATACAATTAGTTTATCTGCCATAGCAGTACTGACACTAGTTAAATCTGTCATGGTAAAATTTGTAGTTAAGGTATTTACTGAGTTCTCATCAATATATGAAACAGTAGGGGAGGCGCATCCACCAATTACACAACATAACAATAAATTTAATATATTTTTCATATTATTGGTATCCTTCTAAAACTTATTCCACTGGTTTGACGTTGTTAACTCTATCGGAAAATTCAACCTTAAAATTCACAGCATTAATATCTGTTGCCTGACACTTAAAGTTTTTATTTTGATTGGAATATATGGTGATAAGTTCCCAAGGGGCATCATCGTTGATTGGAAAGTTATCTTTATCAAAAAATTTGCATCGGTAGTATCCATTAATTGTGTTATTGCTATCATTATATAACATACCTTGTGCAATCAATAAATCATTGTAACGAGATGAGCGAAGATTTTTTATTTCAATATTGTTGGCGTTATCACCAATTACTTCAAATTGATTTTTAAATTGATTGGTGGCGCATCCATAAAGTAATAAAATAGTTGCTATGGTTATTATTATTTTTTTCATTTGTTGATAAATACCTCATTATTTAATATTCTAATACTAATAATCTGATAAGGTGCTGTTAAGTGTACCCTATGAGTATGTATTATACCATTTATCATCACAGTTAGTGTATGATTACCAAGTGTTAATTGTACACGATTTAAAAATATTTTGCTAGGTAATAATACCCACGTTCTCTCATCTGCGTTATCAATGAAAGCTCCCGCAATAGATGTCCCAATGCTCAATAGGTTATTACCGGTTAGAGAACAACTAAGAACTGATGCGCTTATATTTCGCATTGCAGCTGCTATATTCCTTGAGATGATATGCGGCATGTTATCGTGTATTACACGTGCCTGCAGTAAATTAAAATCAGTAAATAATTCTTGATTTTGCGTTCTATTATCAATTTGGTAATCAATTTTATTGGCATTATATTTATCTGGAACTAGTTCTGGAAAAAAAATATTAAGATTGGTAATGCATATATTACCATTTATGGGGATTGGGAATGGTATATGAATGGCTTTTGATTTAACCTGTGGAGCATGCCCCACTTCTTCTATAATCAAAACATCAGAGTATCCAGGCTTAACCCGTACCCCGTTATCAATATTATCAATTGCATGTTGTGGAAGTTTATTTAGTGGGCTTAATTGACCAGATTTCAAATATCCAGGTCTAGATAAACTGTCTTCATGTAATGCCTCAAATACAAAACCTGCCAAATAATGACTAAATGCATTTTGATAACCATTTTTGAGCTTTAATACTTGCGGAGAGTTTATATCTTCAAAATTATATTTTTGAGTTATCGTCGCATAAACATCATTTTTTTGTTTGTTAGATTCAATCTTCTGCATTTGAGATTTATTGACGGCATACAATACCGCGTTATAGTTTTCAATAGCCTGTTCCACTTCATACATTCTTTTTATCTCGATACGAGCATTATCCCAGTTATTATCATCAATATGGTTAAGTGCTCTGAGGGTGGCTAGCATAGTTTTTTCATAACCATGTGGTTCATATTCAGTTACGCTATCATTGATTAGCATTTGAGTGGTAATAGTTGCCACTTTACCGCTTGTGGTATTTTTCCAAGTATAAACCCAGTTATTGACATAATTTTGTGCAATAGCAAGCTCCATGTCACTATTTGTAATATCCCCCACCATTCGTAAATACGCCCCATATTCCATATGAAATAAAATATCTGGATTTTTGTTGTCACCAAATTTATCAGGGGCAATTTTTGTATTACTGGGTGTGTTATAGATACTAGTTAGCATCTTATCGCCATCATCTTTATAGGAACGAATTGGGTTATTTGCACAAGCAGATAAATAAAGGATAAAAATACTGTTTATTAGAATATTTATTATTTTCATGATATGATTACTTTGATATAATACTTGAGTTACCATTATTATACTACGTAGGAGGTATTGCGATGAGGTATTGGCTAATGAAATCTGAGCCATCAGAGTGCGACATAGATGATATGGCATCTTACCCAGATAAACCACTTGAGTGGTTTGGAGTGCGAAATTATCAGGCACGAAACTTCATGAAAAATGATATGAATGTTGGTGACTTAGTATTTTTTTGGCATTCATCATGCGAGAAACCGGGTATATATGGAATAGTTGAGATTATACATAAAGCACATCCAGATAGCACACAGTTTGATAGCAATAGCAAATATTATGATGCAAAAGCAACTATATCACATCCAATATGGTGGTGCGTAGATGTAAAATTTGTTACAAAAACCATACCATTTATCTCAATCCAACAACTAAGACAACATGAGGAATTGGTAAACATGCAAGTCTTAAAGAAGGGTAATCGTTTATCTATAACCCCAATTACACCAGAAGAGTGGGGGTATATCATCAACAATCTATGTCTAATAAAGAAAAAATAGATTTTTTGCACTTTAATTCTTTAAATATAATATTAAATCATATGGGGATAAATTTATGCAAAATAATAAATCAGAATCTACGAGTAATGCCCATCAATCAATCATATTAAATCGGAAAGAATGGATAACTTATTCATTATCTATTTTTTTAATATCACGTATTGTAATTGCATTATGTATTTACTTTGGCGAATACTATAATAATTTTCAAACCGGTTGGCATGCTAGATCATTGTTGGATATACTTGCTCATGAATGGGATACAAATTTTTATATCGATATGGCAAAATCTGGAGATTTTGGAGGTGCATTTTTTCCAATGTACCCAATTTTGATTAAATTATTTTCATTAAATGGAACAATATCTTATGAATTTGTTGCAATTTTATTAAATCAA
>CANISK010000043.1 GCA_947470205.1 Neisseriaceae bacterium
ACTGTCATTCCCGTGACAACGGGAATCCATTTAAATATAAATACTCGCATTTTAAAATTTAGCAATGAGTGTCGTAAAACTGGATTCCCGTTGTCACGGGAATGACAGTGTTTGTTAATTTCTTATATCGAATTAGAGTGATATGTAAAAAATGTATCATGTACTAAGATTAAAAATATTAATTTGGTTTATTTATTATACTATCTATAATGTCGTTCAAATGCGGATGTTTCTTGTGCAATTCTTGAAATGCTTGATGTGCATGCTTCTGGTTGCGTAGCGCCTCTTCCATTAATGATAAAAATTCACCTTTAAATTTACTATCTTTATTTGTTAAAATATGTGTACCAGATAGCAATACAAAAAAAATAATTTCACATATTTTCGCATGAATTTGATTGGCTTTAATTACCACTCGTAATATTGACATCGCCTTCTCTCGTTCCAACAACATATAACTTTCTTTATTTGTTAGAAAATAAATTATTATTTCATCATTATCATCACATTTTATTAAATGATTGCAAAAGTGATCAACCGCAAGATACAAATAGCCGCTATAACGATCCTCCGGATAGGATTGTTTATACTTAACCACTATCTTTTTAAATTGTTCCCAATTCTTTGGGCTATAACCAAGATCTCTAAGATTTATAATTGGCCATAAATTACTTATTAATTCAGGATATAAATCCAAGTGATCCAATATATTATCAGCATCTCGTTGCATCATTTTATTATAAAGCATGGTTTCATTGTTATTAATAAAATTCTCTAAATCCTGTTTTTTCTTATCTATATCATCTGATGTTGATTTCACATTTTGCAGTGTCTCTTCAATCTTTCGTCGTGTATATTCTATATAAACGCCAAAAAAGCCAAAAACTAACCCGCCAACCACAATAATAAATTGTATCACTGATAATTTATTGCCGATATCTGAGTTAGATTGCGAAATTAAATTTGATGACTGATTGGCGATATTATTCGCCGTATCAAAGGCTTTTTGTGTAAAAGTATCCAACTTATCTACTTCAGCATGTTGTTCTTTAATTTTATTATTTAAATTTTTCTGCTCTTGTTTTATTTCATTTATTTGCATTTGCAATTGTTGATTTGTAGTTGCATAAGAAAAAGTAAATAACAAGCTTAATATAAGAATTAATAGTTTCATAGAGTGTAAATTTTAGTTAGTGTTTAATGTGGTTAAAATAATGGAAGTAATTCCCAGTGAATTAAAAATAAAAAGATTGTCGCATCTTAAAGCCTCGCAACAACTGGATTACCGCCTGCGCGGTAATGACAAGATCCTGCGCGGTAATGACAAGATCCTGCGCGGTAATGACATAAATTATAACTTTTATAGGTTTCGAGAGAAGTCTGATGAATTTTAATTATCATGGCATTGCATCTGTATCTCAGTCCACATTTCATTTACCAGAAAACGAGTTTTTGCATCATAGGCTGTGAATGTAAAATTTTTCTTGGCATCGTTGGGGTATATCCATTTGTTAGATAGTAAACTTTTATCTAACATTTGTAATGCATAACGATTTGGGATACTAGATCCGGTTGTTATTGCAAGATTATAGGCAATTTTAGGATTTAACGCAACATTAATAAAATCATATGCCAATTTGGTATGCACAGCATCTTTTGGAATAACTAAATTATCCATTTCATACATATTACCCTCTTTTTGCAACATGCCGTCAATTTGAATGGGTAAATTATTTAATTTTACGTCTTGAATAGCTTTGAATATATCTATAGAATAACTCATAGAAACCCATATGTCTCCCCTCACAAGACCCCTAGAGTAGCTATCGCTATCAAATTTGATCCAATATTTGGCTGCATTATCAATCAAAGTGCGGGCTTTGTTTAAATCTTCAATATTATTAGTATTGGGGTTTTTGTGCAGATATAACAGTGCGGCTGCAAATACATTGCGAGATGAGGCAAGAACCGTAACATGACCTTTTAATTTTTGAAGATATTTGGGCTCAAAAATTACCGCCCAAGTATTTGGCACAATATTTAGCTCTTTCATTTTATTTACATTAAAAGCTAAAAACACAGGCGTGTAAGCATAAGGTATAGAATACTCATTACCTCTGTCGTATGCAGGGCTCAAAAATCTGGGACTTATATTATCTAATCCTTTAATTTTACTTTTATCTAACTTTTGAAGTTTATTCATGTGTGCTAGATCTTCAACAGCATAACTGGTTGCCTCTATAACATCATATCCGCTGCTACCAGCTGCTATTTTTGCAATCATTTCATTGGGGTCGTTAAAAAATGTTTGATTTAAAGTGCAATTACAAATTTTCTGATATTCCATTATCATTTGATCTGTGGTGTAATTAACTGCAATAAATAAATTCATATTTTGTGTGGCTGATATATATCCACAAAAGAATATTAGGATAATTGTTGTAATTTTTTTCATATGTGTCATTTAAATAAATGTGGTGATATTTTTGCGGCTATGGTAGTTAAAATTAATGTAAAGATTATAATAATAGTTGATATCGCATTTATTTCTGGAGTTATACCCATTTTTAACATAGCATAAATTACAAGCGGCAAGGTCGTTGCATCTGGCCCTGCAGTAAAAAATGTAATAATGAAATCGTCTACAGATAATGTGAATGCCATAAGACCACCAGAGATAATACCTGGTAAAATCGTGGGAATTAGTATTAGAAGAAATGCTCTAACCGGCCCAGCTCCTAAATCTCTTGCGGCATATAAAATACTATCATCCATACCATGCATTCTACTTTTGACAGCAATAGCCACAAAACTAATACAGAATGCTATATGTGCTAATATAATTGATATATAACCGAGGGTAAAATTAATAAGCACAAAAAATAATAATAACGCAATACCAATCAACAGCTCAGGAGCGGCAACTGGTATTAGTATCAAAGATGATAATAATTTTATTTTGTAGCGATGTAGCGCAATTCCCGCCATTGTACCCATAATTACCGACATAATACTTGAGATAAATGCAATTGCCAATGAATTAAGTGCTGCATTTATTATTGTTTTATCATGGAATAAGATATTATACCATTTAAAACTAAAACCAACCCAGCTAACACTAATGCGAGAGCTATTAAATGAAAATAATACCACCACAATCAAGGGAATGTATAGAAATAAATACACCAAAATACCACTTATGGTGATTAATTTAGAGGATTTATGCGTTTGCATATTTCAACCCTCCATATTTTTTAGCCAATAATGCTACAAAACCAGAGACACTCAACACAACAAGTGTCATGGTGATTGCAATTGCACTACCGAGAGGCCAATTCATAGTCTGCAAGAATTGTTGTTTGATAAGGTTACCTATCATTAAAGCACAATTATTTCCAACTAACTCCGAGACCACAAACATCCCAATACTAGGGATAAAAACCAAAGCACTCCCAGCTAAAATACCAGGCATACTAAGTGGGATTGTAATTTGTAAAAATGACTGAATGGCGTTAGCTCCCAAGTCACGACTCGCCTCTATCATGGCATTATCATGTTTTTCTAAATTAGCATATACAGGAAGTATCATAAATGGTAAATTAATATATACTAAACATAAAATCACCGCAAATGATGAATATAAGAGATTTACTGGCATAAACCCAAATATTTTAAGTATATGATTAATATAGTAACTAATTACAGATTGTGGGCTAAGGATAATCATCCAAGCATAAATCCTAATTAAAAAACAACTCCAAAATGGGACAATAACCAATAGTAATAATAAATCTCTAATTTTTTTGCTACTTCTTACAATCAATAACGCCAGTGGATAACCAAGTATAAGACATAACACGGTGGTAATAATAGAATATTTTAGTGACCTGAGGCAAAGCGTCCAGATAAATGGGCTATTTAATATAAACTTAAAACTATCTAAAGATGTATTAATATGGATTGATTTATTAGATACATTTATCAAGGGCAATGCACCTGCGTATTCGTCTGGTATTCTAAAACTCATTATAATCATAATTATAATAGGTAATAAAAATAATCCCAAAAGGTATATAGTTGGTACACTTGATAAAATTTTCTTTTCGAGAGATTGTTGTTGCATAATTTTAACTTTGCTACTTATTTGATGAGAAAATTGCCAGCTTGTGGATCAAATGCCACATACACCAAGGATTCCTCGGTGTAAAATTTGGATTGTTCGGTCTTGGTGTTACTTAGCATGGCTTGAATTTTAGTTCCATTTTCCAATAAAAACTCATATAAAGTTTCACCACCATAATAATAATAACCCTTAACGAAAACTCTTGCGGAGAATAAATCTTCGTCATCTATATCGGTTTTTTTAGCGCTTATTTTTTCAGGACGAATAAAGTACCATCCGATCTGTCCAACAAAATACATATTTGGAGTGTCTACATCTAAATCAAATAAATCAAATTCCAGACTATCTGCCACACGTAATTTTAAATATTTACCTTCATAGTCTATACCCAGTATTTCTGCGCGCAGTAAATTGCATTTACCTAAAAAATCAGCAACGAAATGAGTGTCAGGTCTGGTATATACCATTTGTGGTTTATCAAGTTGTTCTATTTTGCCGTGATTTAAAACCGCTATTCTATTTGATAAAGCTAACGCCTCACCTTGGTCGTGGGTTACATATATAAATGTAGTTTCGGTTTCCTCTTGTAGCTTTACAAGTTCAACATGCATATGCTCACGCAGTCTGGCATCTAATGCCGATAACGGTTCATCCAATAAAAGTAATTTTGGTCTATCCACCAATGAACGAGCAATCGCCACTCTTTGCCGCTGTCCACCCGACAATTCATGTGGATATCTGCTCATGTACTTGGTAAGTCGCACATCTTCTAAAAGCTCCAACACTTGCTCATTGAGTTTAACTTTTTCCCATTTTGCCATTTTTAATGGAAATGCTATGTTGTCGTACACTGTCATGTGGGGAAATAATGCATAACTTTGGAATATAGTGTGAAGTGGACGTTTTTCTGGAGCAAGATGAGTGATGTCTTTTCCATCTAATAAAATTTTACCAGAGTCTGGGGTTACGAACCCCGCTATCATCCTAAGTAATGTAGTTTTACCGCACCCAGATGGACCCAGTAATGTAAAAAATTCACCAGCATTAATTGTAAGGCTAATGTTATTAACAATTAGATTATCTTCATAAGTTTTAGACACATTCTGTATATCTAGCATTGCCATTGAAAATACTTTCATTATATAAAACAAAACGAGATGCTAATTGTATACCAAAAGATAATAAGTAAGTGAAGTATTTAACTTGTTATCTTTGACAACGCATACTCACAGTATTTGAAAATTGTCACTCGTCAAAAATAAAAAATTTATGGCGCAGCATACTGTAGTGCATAAGGAACAAATTTTTTATTTTTAACAACGTCCAGATTTCAAAGACGAAGAGTGTTAGTGTCCATAGTGCACAATTATTAACCCTGCGATAATAAATACACACCCCACAATGCTATAAAAAGAAAATTGGATCTCTCCAATTAATAAGTATGCAAATATCATTGTAAATATTGGATATGATGCCTCAATTATTGCAGCCAATGTCGCATTGCTAGATCCGATACTAGTTAAAATTAAGATTGCAGCACTAATATAAACCACAGAACCAAACATCATTAGAGCTAATGTTTTCATATCAGTTAATTTTAAGAGCATTGGTTTAAATGTTCCATTAAAAAACAACCAAGGAATAAAAATTACTAAAACCACGAAAGACTCTAAGAGCAATACTTCCATTGATGTAAGGCTACGCATTAATATCTGATTAATAACATACCCAATACCCCAAAGTGCCGATGCACCTAATGCATACCAAAACCACATATAAATCCCCAAAAAAATTATTCACGCTGAATTAACATAAAAATTATTATTCTACTTTTATATTGTAACATAAAATAATCTATTTATCAAATAAAGAAAAGCCTGTGTTGTTACTACACAGGCTTTTTTATTTTACCGTACTGATGGTTTATGTGTTGGATTTACTTGATTCTTGCATACTCCAAAATATAAATACGACGAGTATATTTTAGTACATACCATCCATTCCACCCATACCGCCTCCTTGCATGGCTGACGAATCTTCTTTCGGTAACTCAGCAATCATACAATCTGTGGTAAGCATAAGCCCAGCAATGGATGCCGCATTTTGAAGGGCAACACGAGATACCTTAGCTGGATCTAATACTCCCATTTCAATCATATCGCCAAATTCACCATTACCGGCATTATAACCAAATGAACCCGTATTATCTAATACTTTGTTGATAATCACACTTGGCTCTTCTCCACAGTTTGCAACTATTTGACGAAATGGAGCTTCAACTGCTTTTAGTACAATCTTTACTCCAGCTTCTTGATCTGCATTACATGTTTTGACAGCAGATAAGGCAGAACGAGCTCTAAGTAATGCAACTCCACCACCTGCTACAATACCCTCTTCAACTGCAGCTCTCGTTGCATGTAATGCATCTTCAACGCGAGCTTTCTTTTCTTTCATCTCAATTTCAGTCGCTGCGCCAACTTTAATCACAGCCACTCCGCCAGATAACTTAGCCACACGCTCTTGTAGTTTTTCACGATCATAATCCGATGTTGCATCATCAATTTGTTTACGAATATCTTTTACTCTAATTTCTATTTGTTCGTTATTGCCCTTACCATCAATGATAATGGTATTTTCTTTGCCAATTTCTACACGTTTTGCTTGTCCTAGACTTGTAAGCTCTGCCTTTTCAAGCGACAAACCAAGCTCTTCAGTTACTACCACACCACCTGTTAACATAGCGATATCATCTAACATTGCTTTGCGACGATCTCCAAAACCAGGAGCCTTTACTGCCACTGTTTTTAAAATACCACGCATATTATTCACAACTAATGTTGCCAATGCTTCACCTTCAATATCTTCAGCGATAATTAATAATGGACGACCAGCTTTTGCAACTTGCTCCAAAATAGGTAATAAATCACGAATATTGGATATTCTTTTATCGTGCAATAAAATGAATGGATTATCCAGTATTGCAAGTTGTTTTTCAGCATTATTAATAAAATAAGGTGATAAATAACCTCTATCAAATTGCATTCCCTCAACCACATCCAATTCATTATTTAAACCACTGCCATCTTCTACAGTAATCACACCCTCTTTGCCTACTTTTTCCATTGCAGTTGCAATTATTTCACCAATTGAAGTATCACTATTTGCAGATATTGACCCTACTTGTGCAATTTCTTTTGATGTACTGCATGGTCTGGAAATTTTCTTTAATTCTTCAGTTAATGCTTCTACTGCTTTATCTATACCACGCTTTAAGTCCATTGGGTTCATACCAGCGGCTACATACTTCATGCCTTCTTTTATGATAGCCTGCGCAAGTACAGTAGCCGTTGTAGTACCATCTCCAGCTATATCTGCAGTTTTAGATGCAACTTCCTTCACCATTTGTGCGCCCATATTTTGAAATTTATTTTTTAATTCAATTTCTTTAGCAACAGATACACCATCTTTGGTAATTAACGGCGCACCAAAAGAGCGTTCCAACACAACATTACGCCCCTTTGGCCCTAATGTAACCCTTACTGCATCAGCAAGTATATTAACACCACGTACCATTTCATCGCGCACTTCCAATCCAAATTTAATTTCTTTAGCTGCCATTTTATTAGCTCTCCTTTAGTATGTTTTATTATTTAAATATATGTATTAACCGATGATACCCAATATATCACTTTCACTCATAATGGTATATTCTTTACCATCAATTTTTACTTGTTGACCTGAATATTTTCCAAATATTACTTTATCCCCTGTTTTTACACACATAGTGGTTTTGGTACCGTTATCAAGCGTTTTACCAGCGCCAACTGCAATCACAGTACCCATATCAGGTTTTTCTGCAACATTACCCGGCAATACAATACCAGATGCAGTTTTTTCTTCTGCCGCCACTCTTTCAATCACAACTTTATCGTGTAAAGGTTTAATTGATATCATTTTAGTACAACTCCTTATAAATAAAATTTACCAGTAAAAAAACCATCGCCATATATTACTTTAAGTTTTTTGAATAATCAAAAAATATGAACTTCAAAATACAATATAGTACAATATCCGCATGATTTACTTATTATAGTTATGGGGACATAAAAAAAAATTTCAAGATATTTTTTTAATTATTTTCATCAATGCTAATTTATCACCTATATCATCAATGAGGTTTTTCATGATATTTATTTTTTCTAATTCAAAAAATCTGATACAATATAATACTTGATAAGCTGGATAAAATTTCATTTTTAGTAAAATAATATTGCTACGCTTAAGCCCTCTCATAATGGGGCAAAAAAGGCAGCTTTTAAATAAGAGCGGTATAACTATATTCAGTATTTAATTTACCTTGTATCACAATCTGACTTTTAAAAGGTTTTTTGTATGTTTAATATTGTTGAAAAACATCAGATATTTGTAAAAACAATTATGGTGATAATTATAATTTCATTTGGACTGTGGGGAATTGGTAGTTATTTTAATATGTCCAACGATAATGAATATGTTGCATCAGTCAATAATAACAAAATATATTTACAAGATATTGACAATGCAATACAACAAAATAAACAACAAACGGATAAGTCGCAAGTTTTATATAATTTAATTAACCGGCAGTTAATATTAAATAATGCTAAAAGTTATTATTTAAACCCGACCACAGATGAATTACAACAAGAAATTGGCAATATTTCTTTGTTTAAAAACGATGGTAAATTTGATTTAAACAAATATACTGATTTTTTACGCACCAATAATATATCACCAGAACAATTTCAAGGCAATGTATCAGATCAATTCATCATTAATCAAACCATGAACATCTTTAAAAATTCATCATTTGTCGCAAACAAATTTCTCAATCAATTTGTAAGACTGCTTAGCAAAGAGCGCAATATATCTATATACTCAATCGACCCACAAAAATTTTACTCTCAAATCACAATCACCACAAAACAAATTCAAGATTACTACACACAAAATATAAATCAATTTAATATTCCTGAGCAAATAAAATTACAGTATATTATGCTATCTCCAGATGTAATTAAAATAAATAAAATATCTAATGATAGAATACAAGCATACATTAAAAAAAATATGGCAAAGTTAAATAATCAACAAATCAATGTATCGCATATTTTATTTGCCTTTTCAGTAAATGCCAACAAAGACACAAAGGAGCAAATTAAAATAAAAGCAATGAAAGTGCTCAATCAATTACAAAAGAACCCAAATAAATTTAATCTGTTAGCACGACAATACTCTGACGATATGCTGAGTGCAAAAAAAGGTGGTAATTTGGGATATATTAGTCACGGCACGATGGATACTACATTTGAAAAAAGTGCGTTTTCCTTAAAACTA
>CANISK010000044.1 GCA_947470205.1 Neisseriaceae bacterium
AAATAACTGATAATGAAGTATTTTTCTTAGTTATTAACAGTTTTACTGAATAACATTGTGGGTAATTAGACGAATGGTGGTTGGGTTATTCCGCATATCCGAGCCAATTTGGAAATGAGAACAAATTATATTGATTTATAATGACATTTTTGTTGTCTCAACAAATGATGGTTTAATAAGACAGTTCAAATATAACTAAAAAACCTATTAGAAACTGTATTAAATACCCAT
This sequence comes from Neisseriaceae bacterium, assembly GCA_947470205.1. Classification (GTDB taxonomy): domain Bacteria; phylum Pseudomonadota; class Gammaproteobacteria; order Burkholderiales; family UBA11063; genus Aquella. The sequence goes on from CANISK010000044.1 coordinate 232, forward strand.
CTTACTAATCGGCCATCGGTGACGGTAGGACGATTTTAGGACATACAACCGCTAAAGCATATATGTAGCAATGGTTTCTTTGATTTTTTGCAAATTTGTTAAAAGTTCCCATAATCATCGGAGCGGGAACTCTTTAGTCAAAAATTGATTGATTTTATGAATTTATAGGTAGATTACAACAGAAAAATAGATGGTGTGACAACTTTAAAATTAAAAAAGGAATGGTTTGTCCTAAAATCGTCCGACCGTCACCGGTGGCCATGTACTAAGAAAAAGAAACTATTTTTTGATCTTTATATCCGTAATAATAATGACCTGGTCTTTGATAAAACAGTTTTTTCACACTATTTCTATCGTTTAGCTTCGAAAGTGAAGGTTGCTTCAAGATCGCCATTTACATTCTTAGCTGCGTTAAGCTTGAAATACTCGTTTTTATAAATCAGAACCAAATAATTAGGGTTTTGCTCGAAGCTGATTCTTCTAGTATCATCAAGGGTACAGAGCCTTTTTGATGTAAGAGTATCTTTGATTGAATCCAAATATGTTTTTACGGCATTTTCATTAAATTGAAGATTATGCACACCTGATATATCTAATACTTCTACATCGTCAAGGTTAAGACTTACACAGTATATTTTGTTGTCATATATAATCGCATTTTTACCTTCTTTTAGAAAGTCATCTTTTTTTGGTGTATCTGACATCGTTCCAACTCTGTACCCTTCAGCATTATTAAAGCGTTGTTTATAATTCACTAGAAAATTATCATGTTGTGCAGCCCCCTCAATAACAAATGCGGCCATCTTAAGCTGTGCCACCTTAAGCTGTGCCACCTTGCAATCAATAGTAAATGTATTTTTAGTATACTCTTCGTCTTTAATATCATGATTTGTGGCATCAGGTAACGTCATTGATATTTTTATTGCATGTTGATTATTTTCATTTATAACATATGCCCCTGCCGTTTGAGGTGAATCCATTAGTTTGCACGCTACATCTGAGGGGTAGTTTATAGTTATATTGAGCCTAGCTGCAAAACATAAATTGCTACAAATAATCATCAAAATATACAGCATCCATTTATTGATATTAAGCATAGTGTTTACTCCTGATAAATCATAACAAACAATAATTTTTTTTATTAATACATAATCAAAATAGACTATGAGATAATTTGTGAACCACCCGCCACTTAATGCTTAAGCATTTGAAGTGTGGGCTTCTTGGGAGCTTTCAGCTATCGCTAAAATCCGAATACCAAAGTTCTGATAATCTACCCTGCTATCCCCGCCATTCCAGCGGTTCTTATATTTATACTGGCATTGATATCTCTATCGAGAATCAAATTACATTCTATATTATTGCAAATATAGACTCTATCTGATAATGATAGCTCTTGCTTTATAGTGCCACAGCTAGAACAAGTTTTACTACTTGGAAACCATTTGTCTACTTTACTGAATACTCCGCAGATCTCATAATATGATAAAATAAGCGTAATTTTATCATATTATGAGATCTGCGGAGTATTCAGTGCTTTAGGGTTTAGATATAGTTTTAGAAAGCTTTTTGCACTTTCTATATCAGTTAGAAATGCTTTACTTCATTCGTCATGTTTTTTGATTAGCTTTTGTGTCATATGGATATTTTAGCATATTATGGGTTTGGTGGGCAATGGTTTATTATTTAGGTATACAAATCAACATCAATAAATAACTGATAATGAAGTGTTTTTCTTGGTTATTAACAGTTTTACTGAATAACATTGTGAGTAATTAGACGGATGAATGTTTTTGGATTGTGGAGATTTTTCGCACGTATCTACCTGACTGTGTTTTTTAGATCTGGGTTATTAGGGGGCTATACCCCCTCCTCGTTCGCTTTGCTCACTACGCAACCTAGCGGTTGCTGCCCCCCTGCTTTGTAGATACTAGCTTGTTATTAGAGTAATGATTATTATGAGGTAGGGTGGGGGTGTTATTACTTTATACTTTCATCTTTATTTAAATATCGATATACAGAATATCTACTAATGCCAAACTTCTTTGCTATATCTACTTTTTTATATCTATCGGCTACCATCTTGTTTAATTCAATTGTTTGCTCTTGATTTAATGATTTATGCCTACCTTTATACTTACCTTCTTTTTTGGCAATTGCAATACCCTCTAATTGACGCTCTTTAATAAGAGAACGTTCAAATTCTGCAAACGCCCCCATTACTGAAAGCATTAATTGTGAAATAGGGTTTTTATCATTATTTGAAAAACTTAAATTTTCTTTTATAAACTGTAAGGTGACACCTTTATTGGTAATGTGATTAACTAGTTTCCTTAAGTCATCTAAATTGCGAGCTAACCTATCCATTGAGTGAACAAACACTGTATCTCCATCACGGATGAAGTCAAGCATTAAGGTTAATTGTGGTCTCTTGGTATCTTTCCCAGAGCATTTATCCGTAAAGGTGTTATCTAGTTGAATGCCATCTAATTGACGTACTGTATTTTGTTCTACAGTGCTAACTCTTATATAGCCTATTTTATGTCCTTGCATATTAGTCTTCACCATTTTCTATATTACTTAATTCATTTTCTAATTCTTCTATACTGGGTAATTGAGTTTTGAATTCTTTGGGTAAATGTTCTAATAATTTATATTCTGATACTCCAATTGGGCTTGATAAATTGCGTAATGCATACTCAGCTTTATATTTATTATTACCTTGTTTGCACAGTAAAATTCCAATTGTCGAATTATGAAATGGTTCTTTTAAAATATCATCAACCAAACTAAGATAAAAATTTAACTTCCCAGCATATTCTGGTTTGAAATCAGTCGCCTTTAATTCTATAACCACATAAGCATTAAGTTTTACATGAAAAAATAGTAAATCTATCCAGTAATCATCACCATGACTAGTTATTTTATATTGATGACCCATGTATCCAAATCCAACACCAAGCTCTGTTAAAAATCTTGTTATGTGTTCAACCAGCGCATTTTCTATTTCTCGCTCTTTAGCCTTACCATCAATTGTTAGAAAATCAAAATTATATGGATTTTTAAGCATTTGTAAAGCTAAATCAGATTGAGGTTTTGGTAAAGTCATCTCAAAATTTGATATTTTGGAATCTGCAACTCCTTGTCTACTATATAAATCCTGTTCAATCTGCATTATTAATACATTTCTAGATATTCCATTTTTTAGTGTATTATTTATATACCAATTTGTTGCTTCTTTATTTTTTACTTTTTGCATTAATATTGCAATATGACCCCACGGTAATTGGGCAACAGGTTGTTGCCCAATTACATCAGAATACAACGTTGGGTATTTTCGCCCATCCCCCGAAATCAACGGTTTACTAATCAAACTCTTTATTTGCATTGGAATTACTGAATTTTATCCTACTTGCTATTTCTGAAAGTGATTCTAATTCAAGCGGTTTTTTAAAAATATAGTTTCCATAAATATTTACATGTTGATTTGCTACCAAAGAAATTCGTTTAACATCTTCAATATCATCCAAATCGTTGTTGCGATGCTTAATATCTACAACATCTGTTACTAGCCTTGCGTTATAATAAACAATATTATTAGCTAATAATCGACCGCATTCATTATATATTTGTTGCATTATCTCAGATCTTACTCGAAGTTTGCCACCATTTGCATATGAAACTGCTCTGCGTAGCTTATTATATGACTCTCCTCGGTTTAAAGCCTTCTGAATACTTTGGCGATATTCCATGTCATCAATATAACGTAATAAATGAATGCTACGAATGATATTATCAAGTTCCCATAATGCACTTTTAGTTCTATTTTTTCGCTCATAAGAGCCTAATTTACTAACAATGGTGCTTTGTGTGGAGGATTTCGTAGCTAGCGACACCATGATTTTCTTGATTTGCTCCCATTCACTGATAATCAATGATTTGTCAGCGGTATTTGTTGTTTTTATTATCATCTCCGCATATTCTTTTTTATTTCTAAAACTATAAATTTTTTCAATTTTACTACCCATATCTCTATATCTTGGAGCAAAGGTGTAATCAAATAAATAAAGTATTGCAAAATTAATATTATTGCTACCGTGCGTATCTGTAGATAAAATATCTGGTTGTATATCAGAGGTATTATTGAATACTAAGTCAAATACATGATGACCTTCATATTCATGTGCACCAATAAGTTTACCATTAACTGGTACATGATTGATCACTAAAGTCATTGCAGACACTCCTTTATTTAATCCAAAATATTTTGAGGAATATCTTGAATTAACTGTTTCAATTTGAGTTTCTATCTTTGACCCATCAGTACTTCCATGTATGATGTCATCCATAATATTATAATATTTACATATTGGTAATTTTGCAATTGCATTACTTATTTGATCATTCGCATTTCTAAGTGTTTCGAGTCGAATTAGGCTGTTAGTAGTTGAGGATAAGTGGTTATAATCAATGTCTGATATTTCTCCCATTTTGCCTAAACCAATATAAGTGCCAAGTGCTATTAAACTTGCAATTAAGCTCTCATCATCCGCTTTACTTTTATTGTATCTCAATGTAATTGGGGTAAAACAATCCAAGAAATTACAATGGTTATTATTATCCATAAGTAAGTCAGCAATACTAATTTGTGGTATTTGACTAAATATTTTATGATTTTCTGCCTCTTCAAGCTTAGCATAAGGCAAACTCCATTTAGTATTCTCACCTGTACCTATAAGTTTTATATAAGGGTTTTCATTATTTTTAATTCTAGTATTTACGCGTGTTAGCCAATAATCTGTCTCCGCATCAAGTTTATCTAGTATTTCTTCAACAGGGCATGTTAATTTTTCTAAACCTAAATTCTGTAAAATAGTTGGATTATCTTGCCAGAATGATTCGTCTATGAGGTCTTCTTCAAAACTACGATAACGATTACTCTCTGGAACAAATAGACTACCATCGCATAATGCATTTTTCATTTGTTGGTACGCCATAAATTCATATTTATGTAAATTAACCTGCTTGCCATGTTCAGTGTTATCATATACATAACGTTTGATTGATGCTGGAATAAGATTAAGCATAAAATCTTTTTTATCGGTTTTTTGTATATTACCGTGTTCTTTAATTTGCGTGGATAAAAAACTAATCACTGGCATCAAATTATGTGTGGAGCTATTTTCTGCAAACTCAAGATTAATTAATAATGGTCTCAAATTACGCTTATAAGTTTTGGATATTTCAACATAGTATTTCCACTCACGTTGAGTTGTATCAACTTTTTGATTTTTAAGATATTGCATTAATATTACCAATTGATCTTGCGGTATAAATTCATAAACTTTGAGCTTTATTTCGCTAAATAAACAGGCGTCTAATTTATCAATTGTAAACACTTCTAGTATTTTTGCAGCCTTACGTAATTGATTTGCATGGTTTGCTTGTTGCTCTTGGGATGCCTCTTTGGCTTTACATTTTGCGGTGGAGGTATAAATGGTAACATGATGAATAAAACACTCAACTAAATGATCAATGGTTCTTCTATATCTGTAAAAAATAAAACATAACAAATAGATTGTAACCTTATTGCTATCCATTCTCTTAAGCTTATACACATTATAATAATCAACCAATGAGCCATAATATTTAATACTGGCAATAGATATTTTCAGTTTAGGTAGAATTTGTTTTGCAAACACATACAGTGGTGTTATTTGTTGTAGTTTTTCAATTTCACCCTTGATTTGTTTGGCTCCAAAATTTTTCAGCTCTTTCCTAAGATGTGTTAATTCGTGTAGGCTATTGTTCACCTGTAGTAATTCATCCAACATCACTCGTATTTCAGGTGACATGCTATTTTTTAGCAACGCCGATAACCGTTTTTCCTCTTTTGATATTGTTGCACCAATTAAATCTTGGCAAAATGTATATTTAGGAATAACAATTCGTTGTTTTTGTAAAAAATGCACCATTTCTTTAAATATAAATGCGGGGCTTCCATCAATACTAACAATTTCGGTAACTAATGCTTGTAGTTTCTGTTTCATTTCAGTATTGCATAAGCGATAATCAAATAAATTTAAAATTTGATTTTGTAGATTAAAGCGTAAATCGTTACCAATACGTACGGTCTGAATCTCTTCTAATTTTGGAAAACATTTTGTTTTTATATAATTAATATCATTGGTAACATTAACTTTATTCAATTGAAACAATTGCTGATTAGCTTTAAAATAACCTAACTGTAAAATAAAATAAATCTTACCTGAATAAGTACGTAATTCATTGATAATACTTTCTTCATGAGCATCAAGTGCAAAATAATATTTTTGATCTTCTTCAGAAAATGAAGGAATGTCGTAGTACCGTTTAATTTCGATCGGACTGAGTATTTTTAATCTGTTCATGTATCTTTCTTAGTGTAACTACCTATTGGTACATTACGGTATCTTAAATAATTATACAACGTGACTTTAGCTATTCCTAATTGCTTAGCAATCTGATTAACACTTATTTTGCCTTCTTTATATAAAGTCTCAGCTGCACAAGCCAATGATTGAGCCTCTAAAGATAAACCCTTAGGCTTTCCACCAAGACGACCACGAGCACGTGCCGCATTTAAACCAGCCATAGTGCGTTCTTGTATTAAATCTCGCTCAAATTCAGCGAGGGAGGCAAACATATTAAAAATTAAGCGACCTTGAGGTGTTGTGGTATCAATATGATCATTTAAGCTTTTAAGTCCTACTTCCTGTTTAATAAACTGATTTATCAAATCAACCAAATTTTTTAATGACCTACCTAAACGGTCTAATTTCCAAATAATAATTACATCACCTTTTCGTAGGCTTGTAATCATTGCCTGTAATTGTACTCGTTCTGATTTGACACTACTAATAATTTCACTGTAAATTTTTTCGCACCCTTCTTTTTTAAGTGCATCAATTTGTAAATCTAAATTTTGATCTTTGGTGGAGACTCTGGCATACCCTATTTTCATAACTCCTCCACAGGATTAGATTTTTCAAGACGTTTAAATTCTTCTAATTCCCGCTTTAGTTCTGTTTCTAATTGTTCTACAGTAGGCAAATTAAATTGATACGTGCTTGCAAATATTTGTTTTGCATTATCACCTAAAAAATATTCAACCATTTTATCTTTTTTCTTTGTACAAAGAATTAGCCCAATGGTGGGGTTATCATTTGCCATTTTTATTTCTTTGTCGAAATAATTAACATATAATTGCATTTGCCCAAGATCAGCATGTGACAGCGTATGGGTTTTTATGTCCAGAATAATAAAGCATTTTAAAATGTAGTTGTAAAAAACTAAATCGCAATAATAATGGTCACTATCAAACGTTATACGTTTTTGCCTACCAACAAAAGCAAAACCACGCCCAAGCTCTAACATGAAGTGTTGCAAATTATTAATTAGAGCTTGTTCTAATTTAGATTCAACTAACTTATGAGATTCTGGGATATCTAAAAACTCTAGTACCAGTGGTTCTTTAATAGTATCCTCTGGTTTAGTAACTTCATGTCCAGCGCAGGCTAATCGCAAAAACTGCTCCTTGTTTCTACTTTTAGCTAACCTATCAAATAATAGGCTACCGATTTGTCGCTCTAATTCACGACCAGACCAACTATTTTTTTCAGATTCTATTGCGTAAAAATTACGGGCTTCCTTGCTATTAACTCGCATAAGGGCACGATAGTGTATCCATCCAAGATTTTTACTTAATGATGGTTTAGATTCACCACGCACTGCGTGGTGAATTGGTAGGTGATGATAAATTATATAAAACTGTCTAGCATCACGTAGTGTGGAAACACTAAAACCTCTCCCGTGAGATTTAGTTAATTTTTCTGAAACATTTTTTAGCACAGATGCTCCATATTCAGCTCTCATATTCCCATTTTGCTCAACCTCTACAATATCTCTCCCAGTTAACCAATACGCTTTAACCATACCAACATCAATTGAATACTGTATATCTTTGCGAGCCTCTGTGATATGCTGTGATATTTTTTGATACAATTGCTCAATATGTACATTTATATCAATCAAATTAGTTTCAGTTGTTGATACCTTTTTTAATGCTTTTTTCATGATTATCATTTTAAAAATGTTTAAATTAATCTGTAATAAATGAAATTACAAACTTTATTAAGAATAACCAGTATTATATACCATTTTTGATGTATAATACGGGCTATATTTAACTTATTAAAAAGTTTAACAAAACGACCGTTATTTTAAACTTTTTATAAATGACAATTTTGGGGCAACAATGAAGCTAGAAGTGCTTAAAGCAAAAGAAGAACAAAAACCTATTTTAGCAAATTTATTAGAATTATATGCGTATGATTTTACAGAATTTTGTGATTTTGATATTGGTAATAATGGTTTCTATGGGTATGAATATTTGCCACTTTATTGGACTGATCAAAACCGATTTCCATATTTAATATATGTTGAAAATAAATTGGCTGGATTTGTGTTTGTGCAAAAAGGTTCTCCAATATCTAAAGATACTGAAGTATGGGATATAGCAGAATTTTTTATTATGAAAAAATATAAAAGACAGGGGGTTGGTACTGCTGTTGCTCTTAAAATATGGCAGCAGTTTAATGGAGATTGGCAAGTTAGAGTACTGGCTGAGAATCAAATTGCTAAATCATTTTGGCTGCAAGCGATTAAAAAATTTACGTCGGAAGTTCCTGCTGAAACTAATATAAAAATCAAAAAAGATGATTGGATTATTTATAATTTTGAAGCAAAAGCAATTACTAAACTGTAGGTATTTATTATCAAATTTAGGAGGTTATAAAAAATAATTGCTACCATTAAGCATATTATGTAATAATAACGTCCGACTTATTAAGAACGTTATTATACATGGAATTTATAAAAATGTCTAGCAATATTATTAGTAGAAATCAGAAAATAGCAACCAT
>CANISK010000045.1 GCA_947470205.1 Neisseriaceae bacterium
ATAGTGACGCCACAAATCTTCACCAAAAAATAAATCAGTATCCAGCATGCCAATTTCACTGCGTTTTATTGCGCGTGAGATGGGGAACAATAAATCTGGGTTATAGATGGTGCAATACACAGATTTTTTACTCAACTCAGAGTTATCTAATTGTGTAGTCACCATAGAGCCATCCTTATAAAATATTTTTAAGTTAATAGTTACATTCATGATTATAAATTATTTATCATTTAAATATGTTAAAATATTACCATACATTAACTAGTAGAAAGATATTTATTGATCATGGTCACAGTTAACAAAAGTTTTCATGATACAGAATCTTGGATTAATATTCAAGAAGAGCATTTTACAGAAGCTGAAATTAAACTTTTTAAAAAAGCCATTCGTATAGCTGAGATATATTACAAAGATAAACTATTTTATCCGACCCAAGTGGATTTATTAAAACATGCGTTATCATGTGCAAACACCATTGCAAATTTACATCTATATGCAGATACTGTAATTGCTACTATTTTATTTGCACTGCCAAAATATTGCATCACGTGGCAACAAGATTTGGCAATTTTTGACCCAAAAGTTATTGAGCTCATAGATGGTATAGATAAAGTTACTCAAATTAGACGACTTGGTCTTTTAACTGATATTAGCACAGATGTTAGCAAAAAAGATCAAATAGAAACAATTAGAAAAATGTTACTTGCAATGGTAAGTGATATTAGAATAGTGTTAATTGTTTTGGTTGGACGTGGTGAACTAATGTTAAACCTAAAGTCTTGTCCAGATATCGCACTTATAAAAAAAATTGCCATGGAGACAGTTGAAATATTTTCCCCACTTGCTAATCGATTGGGGTTATGGCAAATTAAATGGGAATTAGAAGATTTATCATTTAAATATTTACACCCAGAGCATTATAAACGCATCGCAAATTTACTTGATGAAACAAGACAGGAGCGCCTTGATTACATAGATAGAATTAAAGAATTTTTAAGTGCACAAATGGAGCAAAGCAATATTGCTAATTATCAAATCACAGGTAGAGCTAAACATATTTATTCCATTTGGCGTAAAATGAAGAAAAAAAACTATGATTTTGATGATTTATATGACATTAGAGCATTAAGAGTTTTGGTACCAGAAATAAGAGATTGCTATACTGTACTTGGAATAGTACACACTAAATATTCCCCAATACCAGGTGAATTTGATGACTATATTTCAAACCCCAAGCCCAATAACTACCAAAGCCTGCACACGTGCGTAACTGGCCCTGAACACAAGGTGGTTGAAATTCAAATAAGAACATTTGCAATGCATGACCACGCAGAATATGGAGTAGCAGCACATTGGAGATATAAAGAATTTGGTGACAAAAAAGGGGATACAAATTCACTGTTTGCAGATAAAATAGCATGGATTAGGCAGTTATTAGACTGGAGAGAAGATTTTGCAGATCGAAGAGATATCGCCAACATTTTTAAAAATGAAATTTTTAGTGATACAATTTATGTGATAACCCCTCAGGGTAAAGTCATATCATTACCGCATGGTGCAACCCCAATTGATTTTGCATATGCAGTGCATAGTGGAGTGGGTGATAAATGTAGAGGTGCTAAAATAGATGGTCAAATTGTGCCATTATCTACAACGCTTAAAAATGGTCAACGAATTGAAGTTTTGACCATCAAAGATGGTGGGCCGAGTATTAATTGGCTCCACGATGGATGGGTGAAAAGCTCTAAGGCAATTAGCCACATTCGTAGATACATTAGAAACCTTAACAATGAAGATTTTTATCAATCAGGTTATGAAATTTTTGAACGTGAATTGTATAAATTTCATACAAGCGTTCGCCCAGAATCATCAGTTCTTGCATCCAAATTAAACTACGAAAATGAAAAAATGCTATGTATAGATCTGGGACGTGGAGATTTATCGCCACAAAATTTAAGAAACGGGATTGACAAACTTATCAACAAAGAAGAGCGAAAAGATGAGATCTCGGCAAAAGATTTTCCAACTATAAGCAAAGAAAATAAACAAGATAAATTATTCTCTGGTATATTGGTAGATGGTGTATCCGGAATAGTAACACATATTGCCAAATGCTGCAAACCTATTCCAAGCGATGAAATTATGGGTTTTATTACCAGGGGAAATGGAGTGGCAATTCATCGTGCTAATTGTAGCGGCCTTAAAAGACAAGCAAAAACCATGTCAGATAGGGTGGTAAATGTTAACTGGGGAAGTGTTGTAACCGCATCAGGGTTTAGCGTGGACTTTGAAATTATAGCACACGATAGATCAAATCTTTTACGAGATTTGACGGATCTATTCTCAACTGAGAAATTGCAAATCAATGCTCTTAGAACATCTTGTAAAAATAATCGAGCGATTATGCTCTTTACCATACAAATGAAGACTATTGAATTTAATTTTGATCGGTTAATTAATAAACTATATAATATTCAAGGGATAATAGAGGTTGCTCGTAAGTAACAATAAAATATATAAAGGAATTATACTCACAATGTACCGCATACTGAAAAAATTGCCAACTATAAATGAGGTGATTGAAAAGTGTCCAGTATCACAAGATATATTGCACTCAATCAAAATTCATCGCGATGAGATTAGTGATATATTATCTGGACGTGATGATAGATTATTAATAGTATTAGGTCCATGTTCTGCATGGCCGTATGATGCAGTTCTAGAATATGCAGATGCATTGTGTGAAATAAACCAACAGGTGAAACATAGATTGAAGCTGGTATTGCGTACATATGTACAAAAACCACGGACAATAACTGGTTGGGCAGGGCCACTTAATCAGCCCAATCCATTACTAAAACCAGATATAGAAGCAGGAATATATTATTCAAGAAAACTCATGCTTGAAATTGCAAAAAAGAATTTACCCATTGCAGATGAGGCGTTATTTGTAGACAATACAAGATTTTTTGAAGATTTATTATCATGGATGGCAATTGGAGCAAGAAGCTCTGAAAATCAAGAACACAGAATTTTTGCATCCAGTATAGACTACCCAGTGGGAATTAAAAACCCAACCAATGGATCTGTGCAAATTGGTGTTAACGGAGTAATTGCGGTTAATCATTCACATGTTGCATCTTTAAATGGCTATGAAATTGAAACATTTGGCAACAAATATGCACATCTAGTTTTACGAGGTGGAAATGGTGTGCCAAATTATGATATCGCATCCCTCAAGTATGCCACTAGTTTGTTATGTACCAGCAATATTTTAAATCCAGCAATGATTATCGATGTAAGCCATGATAACTGCCTTCACAATGGGGTTAAAAATCATCTACAACAAGGTGATATAATATTTAAAATTTTACAATCTTTAGATGAAAATAAAGCGACGGACGTTAAAAAAATACTAAAAGGATTTATGATTGAGAGTTTTATACAGTCTGGTAATCAGAGTATCACATCCAATCATGCACATAATTCGATCGATATGAATGGTCTGTCAATTACAGACCCATGTTTGGGTCTTATTGACACCAGAGAGCTACTCTTACAATTAACAAAATATACTCATCGTTTTTAGATATAAAGTAAAATTATAATGAATAGTTTTCGTGATAGCATTAATCAAATTGATGCAGCAATAATTGAAGCAATTGCACAAAGATGTGAAATATCCAAACAAATGGGCTTATATAAACATAAGCACAATATAAAGATACATAACAAGGCGCGAGAAGGTGAGCTTTATCAAATATATACCAAATTAGCAGATAAATATAATGTGGATAGCAACCTCATTGTTGAAATATTTAATATCATCATTGAGCACTCAAAAGTTATTCAAAATCAAATTAAAAACGAGACATAAAAATGGCAGGAAATACTTTTGGAGAAGTGTTTAAAATAACTACATGTGGTGAGTCCCATGGGGGAGCCATTGCGGTAATCGTGGATGGATGTCCAGCTAATTTAATGCTCAAAGAGTCTGACATACAGCATGAATTAGATCGAAGAAAACCCGGTCAAAGTCACATTACTACACCACGAGATGAAAAAGACACTATTCATATTTTATCTGGAGTATTTAATAACCACACAACAGGAACGCCGATTTTACTTATTGCATATAACACAGATGCCAAACCACAAGACTATGAACATTTAAAAAATGTATATCGCCCAAGTCATGCAGATTTCACCTATCAGATGAAATATGGTATCAGAGACTACAGAGGCAGCGCTAGAGCCAGCGCAAGAGAAACACTCGTAAGAGTGGCATCAGGCGCTATTGCAAAAAAATATTTAAAGGAACACCTCGGGGTAGAAATTATAAGCCATGTGGAAAGCATTGGTAATATTAAAACTAATATTGATATAAAAGATTTAAGCATTGATGAAGTGGAAAGTGACATTGTAAGATGCGGTGACAAAGAGACCAGTATGCAAATGGTAAACTTGATTAAACACATGCAAAATACAGGAAATTCTGTAGGTGGTGTAATTAGATGTGTTATTCGTGGTGTGCCAGTTGGTTTGGGAGAGCCGGTGTTTGATAAGTTACACGCTGACTTAGGCAAGGCAATGTTAAGCATTAATGCAGTGAAGGGTTTTGAGATTGGTAGTGGGTTTATGGGTACTACCATGGATGGAGTGCACCATAATGATGAACTATATGTAGATAAAAATACTCAAAAGGTTGCCACAAAGACTAATCACTCGGGTGGTGTGGTGGGTGGTATATCAAATGGGGAAGATATTTATTTTCGAGTTGCTTTTAAGCCAGTGTCTACCATTGGAACTCTTCAGCAAACTATTGATATTAATAACCAAGATGTTACTATTGAGTGCAATGGACGACATGATGCCTGCGTATTACCAAGAGCGGTACCAATTGTGGATGCCATGAGTGCAATAGTGATTATGGATCACCATCTTCGCCATAAAATTTACCAATAACCTATTTAGTTATATGACCAATCTAATACTACCACCTATAATACACCCAATCAATCTTGACATAAATCTTCATGGCTCTAAGAGTATTGCCAATAGAGTATTACTGCTTGCATCCGTTGCAAAGGGTACTAGTATATTATCCAATATCCCAGAAGTATCTCTTGATGTGACACTTATGCTCCAGGCACTCAAAACTCTTGGGGTGCAAATCACACAACTATCAACCAATAAAACCGGTGCATCCTACAAAATAATCGGGTGCAACGGTGTTTTCCCCGTTAAAAAATGTGATATATTTTGTGGGAACTCTGGTACCACTATTCGTTTTTTGGTTGGTGCATTGTCGTTTATGAATGGCGAGTATACATTATATGGAGTACCCCGTATGCATGAACGTCCAATAAAAGATCTAATAGACACATTAACACAAATGGGTGCGGATATTGGTTATCTTGAAAAATCAGATTATCCACCCATTTTAGTTAAAAAATATCAGCATAAAACAAGTCACGCTGCAAAATTGTGTAGTATTAATGGAGAGATGTCAAGTCAATATATAAGCTCCGTCTTGATGGCATTACCAGTTTTAGCGTATCATTACCCACAAAATATCCCAATTATTAAAATAACTACTCCACTTATCTCAGTTCCATATATCAATATAACTATTTCACTCATGAAATTATTTGGTGTTGAGATTGCAATTCATGATGATTTAATTACATTGTCCAACATAAGATCATATTATAAAAGTGTTGACTATATGGTGGAGGTGGACGCAAGCTCAGCGAGTTATTTTTTTGCAATTGGGGCATTGAGTGGTAGTATATTAGTCAATAATTTACATAAAACTTCATATCAGGGAGATGTTAAATTTGTTGAAATATTAAAACAAATGGGGTGTGGTGTTGAGTATTTGCCAAATGGAATTAAAGTACACAAAGCAGATAAATTATTAGCTATTGATGTGGACATGAAAGATATGCCAGATGTTGCAATGACATTAGCGGTGTTGGCATTATTTGCAACTGGCACAACTAAAATATCCGGTATTCAAAGTTGGCAATTTAAAGAAACTAATAGATTGGAAGCAATGGCTCGAGAGCTTGCCAAATTTGACGCCGTGGTGCATGTTACAGATAGCTCCATCACCATCACTCCATCGGTTAAGATTAAAAATCACGTCTCAGTAGACACCTATGATGATCATAGAATAGCAATGAGTTTTGCTATAATGAGCACTGCCGGTGTTCCATTGGTTATAAATAACCCCGAATGTGTAAACAAAACATTTGCAACATATTTTGATTTTTATAAAAAATTGTCGGGGGTTATTTGACAATGGGCGAATATTCGCAATATTTTTATGACATCTCATTTAGGCTTACTTATGACCATATTCCGTCCTTTGCCAACTCTGCCAAGCTATTAGCCGCAATATCATGACAACCTCCATATGGTATAGCGTTGCCATCCTGATTTTTTCCCCAAGATTTAGCGTAATCATTATTTATACTAGAGAATCCATCTACTGCTGTTTTTATATTAGCACACCCAGAATAAATTAATTTTTCTTTAATAAATGATAGAATTGGAGCAACTCCAGTTTCGGAATACCTAGCTCCCAAATAATCAGCAGCACAAAATTTTACAAGTACAGCGATAGCATTATTAAATATCGTTTGTCTATTAGCGTGTTCAGTATTTAATAGCAGAGTAGATATTTTTGTGACAAAATTTTCTGCCAATTGATTAAGCGGTGTAATTTTAGTATCATAATCATTTTCTAATTCTATTGCATCTAATTGTTCAGCGAAATCCATACCATTAGCATCTTTATCAGTAAATATTGATAGCATAGATCTTATTTTATCTTGTTCTTTTGCCTCTCTACCCACTTTACTAATTATGCTATTATGAAAAGTATCCCACTCTAGTTTAATATCAAATGGTATCCTATTTATATGCTGCAGCAGTTTATTTGATAACGGTAAAATCTCATTACCTACTTTAATTACTTGCCCATCATTTTCCACAACTTTCGTGCATTGAGATTGTGTAATGGTTATTTTATCGTAAATAGGATTATCAGGGTTTTGAACGCCTTCCTTATACTCTAGAGTAACATTAATCACAGTATTAGGCAGTACATTAAGTATATGATTTACTTTTAGATAAGAAATAATTGCATCTAGTGTACTTAAATCTATATAGTTTGCTAATGTGTTAATGGAGATATACTGTAGGTTGGATTGTGCATCATATTGCCTACTTATTAATAAGGTCAATATTTTTTTTGAAAGCTCTACTGCTGTAGAATCAATTGGTATACCGTGTGCTTGACAACATATTTTATTAATATCTTTATCATCTGTGATTCTAATACCCATACCGTATTTATTATCGTTATTCCCAGTCCACAAGTTAGTATTTATATTACCATCTATGTCAGTATAATTTCCCCAGTCAGCCATAGATTTTTCTTTATATAATTCATTGGTTTTCCCTGCTATTTGATTAGTAACATTAAGCATTTTTGTGTTATTGTGAGCATTATAGTATTGTTGTAAATTTGAAAATATCATAAGCTTAAGTTGTTTTAATTTCTCTAGATCAAGAGATATTTGTGCAGTATCACCAGCACCTGACATTACCACAGCGCTACCACCAAATATTTCGTACAAACCCAAAACATACCCTGCCCTTAATGTAGTTATTAATGGTGATATTATAGCTGTTAATTCGGGTAATTGTTTTTGTATTACTGTTAAATAAGCCATTATCTCCTGATAATAAGCACTTGGCATATTATTTGCTGATAAACTCCGTATATTATTTGGAGTAAAATATTCCGTGATCATTGTTTTTTGATCTTGTGTTAGCTTGATATCGTTCTTGATAACACCATTAACAATAACCATATCTCTTATTTGTAATAATTTACTTAATGGATTCTTACCCATTGCTTCATATATGGCATCACGCACTTCTTGTGTATTGCCATAAATATCTAATATATATTTTAATTCAGAGTAAGATTTAAGTATCAACATATCCTTCTTTAACATATCTCTAAATTTTATATCAAGACCAGTTTCTGCAATTGCTTTAGCAATAGTTGTAATTGCAAGTGAATCAGTAAATTGCATAGTAGCAATTGATGTAGCTAATGCCGTTAATGTTGCATCAACTGTACCAAATTTTTGTTCACTAATTGCCATAGCAATCAATTCTTGTGCCACTGAATAAGTAAATTGTATAGCAACAAATGATTTCGCTAATATCTCCAATGTTGCATCAACTGTACCAAATTTTTTATCACGAACTGCAAGAGCAATGGCGTGTTGTGCCCATCGATCATTAAATTGCATAGTAGAAAGTGATGTAGCTAATGCCTTTAATGTTGCATCAGCTGTATCAAATTGTTGATTATAAATTGCCTTAGCAATCCACTGTTGTGCCTCTGGATCAGTAAATTGCATAGTAGCAAGTGATGTAGCTAATGCCGTTAATGTTGCTTCAGCTGTACCAAAGATTTGTCCAATAATTGCCTCAGCAATCCACTTTTGTGCCTTTGGATCAGTAAATTGCATAGTAGCAAGTGATGTAGCTAATGCCGTTAATGTTATTGTATCTGCACCAAATTTTTGATCATAAATTGCTTGAGCAATAAACCTTTGTGCCTCTGCATCAGTAAATTGCATAGTAGCAAGTGATGTAGCTAATGCCGTTAGTGTTGCTTCAGCTTTCTCAAATTTTTTTTGACTAATTGCCTTAGCAATCCACTGTTGTGCCTCTGCATCAGTAAATTGCATAGTAGCAAGTGATGTAGCTAATGCCGTTAATGTTACATCAGCTGTACCAAATCCTTGAGTATGAATTTCCCCAGCAATAGTCTGTTGCGCCTCTGCATCAGTAAATTTTATAGTAGCAAGTGATGTAGCTAATGCCGTTAATGTTGCTGTATTTCTACCAAATTTTTTTTGACTAATCGCCCTAGCAATCGACATTTGCGCATCTTTATCAGTAAATTGCATATTAGCAAGTGATGTAGCTAATATCTTTAATGTTGCAAACTCTGCACCAAATCTTTCTTTATAAATCGCCCTAGCAATCGACCTTTGCGCATCTTTATCAGTAAATTGCATATTAGCAAGTGATGTAGCTAAT
>CANISK010000046.1 GCA_947470205.1 Neisseriaceae bacterium
ATTATTTTTCCCCAAGGAAATCCCAAGTCTTGCGATTGTTTTAACTTATGTTACCATATCTGTGAGTTACTTATTAAGACCAATAGGGGGGATTATTCTGGCAAATATAGGGGATAAATATGGGCGCAAATCGGTCTTTACTTTGTCTGTGTTATTGATGTCAATCCCTTCTCTTATAGTGGGCATCCTCCCTACATTTCATCAAATTGGCTATTTGGCTACAATTTTAATGATACTAGCTAGAATATTACAAGGGTTTTCAGTTGGTGGAGAAGTTCCGGGTTCTATTACCTACATCGCCGAATACTTCAAACATAAAAATGTATATTTTTATTGTGCATTTTTAACTTTTGGGGCAAATATTGGGGTTGTAATTGCGGCATTACTGATAAATTTTTTAAATAAACACACCACACATGAATTTATGTACACATATGGATGGCGTATACCTTTTTTATTGGGTAGTTTATTGACTATCCTAGGGTTTTATATCAGAAAATCCCTCAAAGAAAGCCAATCATTTAAAATCTTGCAACAACACAAGCAAATCTCCAAAGTGCCGTTTTTTACACTACTTGCCAAATACAAACCACAAGTTATCATGGGTATTTTATTGTGCCTTGTGGTATCGGTCATGACTTCAGTCTTTCATGTTTTTTTACCAAATTTGTTTATTACTTATTTTAAAATCAATATCCATACTGCAACTAATCTAACAACCGTTGGAGCATTTGTAATGGCTGTAGGTTCATTGCAAATGGGTTATTGCACCAAATACATAAACCCAATTACAATTATTCAAACCGCACTGTGTGGGCTTGCAGTTGTGCTCATATTTTTATCAATCCAGATTATTAATCTAAACCACATAATCACACATTATGTTTATTTGCTTTATTTATTTCAAATAATAATATCCATATTGTTATCTGGTGTAAACGGGATATTTTTTGGTTTACTTCCTCAGCTATTTGATACCCAAGTACGCTTTTCTGGTGTATCAGTTAGTTTTAATGTAGCTTATTTATTGGGCGCAGGTCTCACGCCTCTATGGACTAGTCTAATATTACACAATACACATAATTATCACTACATCATGATAATATGCTTATTTGTTGTTATATTATCATTCATAAACACGATTTTTTTAAAATATAGTCTTCGTATTTAGTAATTATTAAACCCCACACCATCACCCAAATTATTGGTACTAAATTTGTACCGTTCTAATTTTATCTACACATATAATACCAAAATAAACCAACCAAACTACAGCATAGATTATCAAAGAAAACTAAAGGTAGCAACAATCACACTAAAGCTAGAATACGCATTGCTAAAGTACACAATAAAATAACCGATAGTCGCAAAGACTTTCTACATAAATTATCGACCAAACTAATTAACGAAAACCAAGTTATTTGTTTAGAAGATTTAAATATATACATACGGCGAGACTCGCCGAACTTTAAGCCCGTGGAGTCACTTAAATGACTATTTAAGCAATTATAAAATAGAAACATTGATATTACATATCACTGTATGTTATAATTACATTGTATTTTAAAAATCATAAGGGGGTGACTGGCTTCGACGATGGCGACTAAAGCAATAGAGTGCATACCGTGATTTCAGTACCACGTAAAACGCTGAAAACAAATAAATGCAAAAGCATTCACAAACCGCTTCGCAGCTAATGGACTTTTTAGTCTTGCAGCAGCAGCAGCGTAAACATAGCATTTAGTTCTATGTTCGTTATGGTTAGCCTGCTTGTTAGCTAACTAATAACGTCATTTAAACAAGCTTCGGTGTAGATCTGTTGCGTATTTACACCAAGACAAAAGCAACTAGCTGATAACACGCTTGCATGATTGGTGTGTTTGAAGCAAAATCCAACAATCAGGCTAAGTATGTAGTACTCGTTGTAGAGGGCTGTCGGACGCGGGTTCAATTCCCGCCACCTCCACCAATTCAATATCTAACACAATCCAATAATGTATAATAAAACACCTAAAATCAGATATTTTGGGTGTTTTATTGTCTAATCACCCACTCAAGGATGAAAAAAAACTCTCTGAAGATGCCCTGTTACCATAATGTCTTTTCTCGTTTGAATTTTGTGGGGTCAATGCCCCATATAATTTTAGCTAGATTTTTATTAATGCCCCGCTACCACAATAATGATAA
This sequence comes from Neisseriaceae bacterium, assembly GCA_947470205.1. Lineage (GTDB taxonomy): Bacteria > Pseudomonadota > Gammaproteobacteria > Burkholderiales > UBA11063 > Aquella. The sequence goes on from CANISK010000046.1 coordinate 2,188, forward strand.
AATATCTCATATATGGAATTTTATAAAAGGTTACAAAGTTCATGAAAAAAAAGATTGTCACTCTTGCGCATTATTACACTATTCCTGAGGTACAAAATATTGCCGATAGGGTGGGGGATAGCTTAGACTTAGCAATATATGCAAAAGAAACCGATGCAGATGTTATCGTGTTTGCTGGGGTTAAGTTTATGGCAGAAACCGCAAAGATTATAAACCCAAAAGCAAAAGTTATTTTGCCAGACATGGGTTCAACCTGTTCATTAGTCACAATGACTGATATCAATAAACTAAAAGCTTGGCGCATGGAATACAAAGACCATGTTCATGTTGCGTATATTAATTCATCAGCAGAGCATAAAGCGTTAGCGGACTGGGTGGTGACATCTAGAAACGTTGTTGATATCATTACTCATTTGCATAGTGAGGGCAAAAGGGTGATATATTCACCAGATAGAAACATGGGGGCATATTTAAATTTTGAATATGGGTTTAATATGCCATTATGGTCTGCTGTTTGTGAGGTTCATGATAAATTCAATGAAGAGGCACTACTAGATATTACCTCCAAAATAAAAGACAAAAGCCATTACCTTATATCTCACCCAGAAAGCCCATTACCAGTTTTAAAACAATCCACATATATTGGCTCCACGTTTGGTTTATTAAACTGGGTTAAAAATTATGATAAAGAACCAAATGCGGTAATTTTGGTTGCCACCGAGGATGGTATTTTATATAATATGAAACAGGCAAGACCAGAGCTTGATATTCGTCAAGCCCCAATTTACAAGGGTTGTCAGTGTAACTCTTGCCCATATATGAAGTTAAACACTGTGGATGCAGTTAAAAAAGCACAAAATGAAGAGTCTGGGGTTGTGATAGATTATCTATCAGATGAGATTATGGCGGATGCAATAATCCCCATCAACCGCATGTTAGGTTTTAAGCATACAGCTTAGAAAAATACACTCGCTGAAACATACCAACAAAAACATGGAAATATTTCAGCAATTTCTTACAGCTCTATATTTAATTATCACTCTTTTACTTCTTCCCTGTATCTTTCTATGTCATTTTTATGATATTCTTGCATTAAATTCTTTTCGAGAAGAAATGTCAAAAAATTACAGCTATTTGTCAAATTATCTTTTGAGTTTAATACCATAAATGGTGTTTTCGGAAAAGTATACGGTATGATTGGTTCTCTATTTTGAGGGTTAGTATTATTCTGTAGCAACCACTTGTTAAGATCGTCCATTGAATACAATGAGTATAAAGAGTTTTTTAGACCGCCCACCTCTTTTAAAATCGACAAATTATTTAGCTCACACTCACCATCGGCAAAGCAATATTCTAATGATATTGATGAATACAGGTTTATGATTAAACCATCTACTGTTGTAACTGTTTGTATGTTTTGCGTATCATCGTCTTTGGTTGTGTTATTTAGTTTTAGTTGAATATAATATCTTATTTGATCTTTGCTATCTTTAAATAACAATTTAGTATCTTTAGCATTAACACTTCCTTTTAGATTCATTGCGTAAATTTTACTATACTTATCTGATATTGATGTTGTAAATTGCACGTTCTTCATAAGTTCTGATGGATTATTTGATGATATTATTTCGGTAAATAATTGTAGCTGCTCATCACCAGCTCGGTATTTTGTATTGTAATTTTGTATTATATTATTTAATGAACTATTTGCTTGGGTTAATAGTTTAATAACACTAGTATACACTTTAAGGAAGTATTTTAAATTATCGTCATACGTATTGGTATTTTGAGGATCATTATCAATGAGCTCATCTAGTGCTTTTATACCAACAATTTCTTTTTTATCTTCATAAATTCGTTTTATTAATGTATCTGTAAAAGATTTAAGATGCTCCCTGTTGTGAGAATCATCAAACAGCGATACTAGTTTGCTATCTTGTGAACCGTACCAACATGCTACACAACAGTAGACAAAACTCACAATACCCTCAATTATCCATATTAAACCAGCGTGCTCTTTGAGGAAAGCTTCCAGGATAGGCATTATATGTATTCCAGTCAACACACACAACACATATAACATATATATTGTTGGCACCATATTGATTAACAAGGATACTCCTAGCTGCACATAAAGTACAGCTTTGGATATTTCTTTGGGAGATTTACGCATTAACCCATCAACTTGCTCTAACAATGAGGTCATTTGATTCTCTTGCGCAAGAGAAGTGTAATCTGTTTTTATGAGCTCTAAAGGAGAATTGGTAGATTTTGTTTTACCTGCTATTGACATCATTAGCACAACAGTTTGCACAAAAATATGTAATTCTTCATCTGTTAATTCGTTTATACCGTTTTTTACTGCCTCAATAATACGGATAATTTCCTGCGATACGCGTTTTGATGGTTTCTTTAATTGCTGTTCCATTTGATAATTTTCGTTATTACCAGTCTCTGGGAAGAATATGCTGCTATTTTCTTGATTTTGCAGAAATGGTTGTGATAATTCTATATTTGTTATGTATTTTAGATTTATGCCTAATCTCATGAGTAAGTACCTCTATAAAAGCGCATCAGCATAAATTAAGAGATTTTAATTCTAAAATTTCATGCTGACGATTATTTAAAATATTCCTCAATTTCTTGCCAATACCCTAAAGAAGTTCCAAATCAGCATGTTATGATTTTCACATAAAATTTTTATTGCAAATGAGTATCAAAGCTGTAGCAGTGACTGTACGCCAATCTCTGCCAAATCAATAAGATTATTTAAGGTATCACGTGGAATGCTATTTTTCTCTGCAGTGCCTTGAATTTCCACAATAGACATATCATCAAACATAATAATATTTAAATCAGAGTCACAATTTGAGTCTTCATTATAATCTAAATCTAGGAGACATTCTCCATTAACCACACCCACTGAAATTGCAGCTAACTTACGTTTTATGGGGTTTGTTTTTATCTTTTGAGATGAAATGAGTTTTTGAATAGCAATTTCCATAGCGATAAAACCACCCGTGATGGATGCCACACGTGTACCACCATCTGCTTGCACCACATCACAATCAATCAGTATTTGCCGCTCTCCCAGAGACTTTAGGTCTACACAGGCGCGAAGAGATCTGCCGATAAGCCTAGATATTTCACTTGCACGAGCATTCACCTTACCACTGACCGCGTCTCTTTTGGTGCGTGAATGTGTTGCACGAGGTAGCATGGAATATTCTGCCGTCACCCATCCTTGTTGTTTATTTCTAAGGAATGGTGGCACGTTTTCATCTATTGTTGCGTTACAAATCACCTTTGTATCACCAAATTCAATCAACACCGAACCCTCAGGGTATTTGATGTAGTCGGTTGTGACTTTAATCTGGCGAAGTTCATTGTATTTTCTATCGTTTAGTCTTGTCATGTTTTAAAATATCCTTTATTTTTATTACAATAATTTTGCAGTTACTATATCATGTAAATTAAACACACCTATTAGCTCACTCTTATCATCCACCACGATAAATCCAGTGATTTTAAACTTATCTAACAATGAGGCACTTGATATTGCTAAATCATCCATGTATACTGTTTTGGGGTTTGAGCTCATGAGTTCTTGTGCTTGTGTGTTATTAATGTCACCATCCATTTGTAAGTGCCGTCTTAGGTCTCCGTCGGTGATTATACCAATTGGACTGCCACTCTCAACCACCACCGCAAAGCCGAGAGTTTTTTTACTAATTTCTATAACTACCTCTTTTAACGTGCTGTGTTTATGTACAATAGGCATACCATCACCGGTTCTCATGATATCACTATTTTTAGTAAGAAGCTTCCGCCCCAAAGACCCACCGGGGTGAGACATTGCGAAATCAATTGGTTGAAATCCACGCATCTGCATCAGACACACCGCCATTATATCGCCAAGTACCAATGTGGCTGTAGTGCTTGTGGTGGGTGCCAAATTTAACGGACAGGCTTCTTTATTGATTTTAACCGATATGATTATATCGGATAACTTAGCCAATGTGGACGTGGTAGTGTTACCTGTAATACCGATGATTTTAATCTCTTTGCGTTTGAGGGATGGGATGATATTAGATAACTCATCTGCCTCTCCAGAGTATGATATCGCAATTACTACATCCGCGTGTTCTATCATACCCAAGTCCCCATGAAGAGCCTCAGCAGGATGCACAAAAAACGAAGGAGTGCCGGTGGAGGCAAAGGTGGCTGCAATTTTTTTTGCGATATGCCCAGATTTACCGATTCCAGTTAAAATAATTTTACTTTTACAGTTTATAATCAGCTCAAGTGCTTGGTAAAATGCCTCTCCCAGTTGGGATAACATATGCTCTATACCGTTTATTTCATCTACTACTACCTGTTTTGCAGTATTTAAAATATTGGTTTTATCATAATGAATGTGGTTATTTGTATTCACTATGAATTTAACCCAGATGCCATTATATTATACCCAGCATCTACATATAAAACCTCTCCAGTGATAGCACTTGCAAGTTCAGAAAATAGAAAACTAACAGCATTGCCAACTTCAAGAGCACTGATATTTCTTAATAACGGTGAATTGGTTGCCACATGGTTTAATATTTTAGAAAATCCCGCAATTCCACTTGCGGCTAAGGTTTTAATGGGGCCAGCAGATACTGCATTTACGCGGATATTGTCCGCACCCATGCTATATGCCATATAACGCATAGTTGCCTCAAGCGCAGCTTTTGCAACTCCCGCCATGTTATAATTTGGCACCACTTTTTCACTTCCGAGATATGTGAGTGTGACTAAAGAACCATTTGCTTTTTTTAACATTTCACGCGCAGCATTCGCAATAGCACTAAAGCTATATGCAGTTATGTCATTAGCGATATTATACGTGTCTCGCTTTACATTTTCTACGAAATCCCCAGATAGCCCTTCTTTTGGGGAATATGCAATTGAGTGCAGCAAACCATCTAAACCATCCCAATGGGTATTTAATGTCTTAAATGCATTGGTGATATCGTTATCTTGTGTTACATCTAGTGGAATTATGATATCACTTTCAAATTCTGCCACAAGTTTAGTCACGCGTTCACGGAAGCGCTCTTCCTGATAAGTAAATGCCAAAGTTGCCCCTTGTTTTTTGCAGGCTTGTGCAACGCCGTATGCGATAGAGCGATTAGATAAAAGTCCAGTAATTAAAATCTTTTTATTGGCTAAGATACCCATATAAATAATTCCTTTTTATTGGTTTGATTTATCATTTTTGTGTTTATTATTTATCAATTTAAATAGCATTAATATAAAGATAAACCTAAAACAATGATTTTATCATGTATATATCAGTAAACAATCAAAAAATTTGATATTATTTATATAATTTGTTATATAATACCCTCTTATATTCATCTTAATAACGGAACTACACTATGCACTGTATTCAACAAAATCAATTACCTAACCATAACTCACAATTAAATAGTAAAATTAAACTTAATACTCTTGAATTTATTGAGTCTTGTTTTTCAATTCAGTTAAATACTGATGAACAAAAAATAAGATTTATGAATTTAATACATCTGGTTGTCTTTTTATTGGCAAACGAATATAAGCTAGACATATCACATTTCATGAAAAATATCATGCCATTTAATGATGATATCTCTGAAGAGGAAAAACAAAACAGCACACGTTGTTTATTAAGTAAATTGAATATCAAACCAAGCAAAAATCATTATTTTAATAATAATGGTTGCATTACACTTTCAGGTGATGCAGAAGAAATACGCATTATTCTTTTTGATAGATTAAAATATAAAACACCCAATAAAAAATCACTAACCCAGGAACAAATTTATTCATATTTTAAAAATAAAAAACATGATGATTACTGGGTACTTAGTGAATCATGCGCAATACAAAATGACACAATAATATTATGCAATCAAGACGATAAAAAAATTAACCAGTTTACTATACGCACACTAAATTTACAAAATCCACAATTTGGTCAAACCGTATCAATTAAAGCTGATAAAATAGAGTGTAAAAAACAGGGTATTTATGTTAAAAATATTATAAGGAAAGATAATATTTATACTGGGTATATTAATAATGTTGGTCAAGCGCATGGCTCGGGAAAACGTGATTATGACGGTGCAATTATTGAGGGGAATTGGGTTTGTGATGAAATAATTGATGAAGGAAAATTGCAAGACAGGAATGGACAAAAATATAAATTGACCTTTCGTAATAATGTTATTAATAAGATACACGAAGAATCACGAGATATATTCATGCAAACTATGCTTGGGCATTTGATGTTAAAAAAAGATGAACAACCGCAAGGAGTAGCGCAATATTACAATTCTGGATTGTTGTTTTTCCAGCAATCATTACAGGACTGGATTAAGAATCTGCAACAACAAAAGAATATTAATGATAATATTAATATTTACATAGATTTGCTAGAAATAATTAATAATATGCAAGATGTTTTATTAAATAATAAAATACCAGATATTCTTATAACCGCTAAATTAAATATATTTTTTATACCTCGCATAGATAAACATGCAATAATATTAAACATAAATAAAAATAAGAATACTTTAAGAGTTATTAATTCAGGAGATGGAATTAAATATCACAAGGCTCATTCACATAAAGAAAAGAAATATTTACTTGTTGAAAGTTACAGTTTAAATCAAGAGCTAATATCAAAATTAAATAATTTTCTCAAACAAAAATGTACAGTTAAAAATTTCTATAATTTTATAAACAAATATTTTATAAAGCAAGAACATGATAATATTTTAGATTATGAATATCAAGCACATCAAAAAGGGGGAAACTGCACTGTAAGAGCCTTTA
>CANISK010000047.1 GCA_947470205.1 Neisseriaceae bacterium
ATGTGTGTTGTAAATCACTCCATTACCAACTCCAATTCAAACCCCTCAAATAATAAATTTTTACTAGGCATGACTTACGGATTGGGATTTTTTAGCTGTCAATTATATTGGATGTTTTATTCTTTATATGTGATTATAGATGCTGGGTTGATGGTATCAATTATCAGTTTTACCATTTTTATCTTATACTTGTCATTATATATTGGTGTTTTTACGTTACTATATTCCCGTCTTTATAATTCAAAACACCAAATTATAAATTCCTTATTTTTATTTCCTAGCATATGGGTTTTTTTTGAATGGTTACGTGGCTGGTTATTTACTGGCTTCCCTTGGGGGGATGTATCGTACACCCAGACGCAAACCCATATCTTTAAAGGTATATTTGCGATTTTGGGTAGTTACGGGGTTTCTTGGATTTTATTATCAATAATTGGTGCAATATATATTATATGCTTTCAAAGAACTAAGCTTCATCTCCAATTTGCCATTATTTACCTTGTGGGGATTTTTCTCGTATGTAGTATTTTGCAAGATAAAAAATACACCACTGTATATGGTGCGCCAATTACAGTTGCACTCACCCAAGGAAACATAAATCATAATATTAAATGGGAGAGCGATGCATTCTTGGAGGTGTATTACAGTCTAATTAAAAAAGCAAAAGCAGATATTATAATGATCCCAGAAACCGCAATCTCATCTTTTAGTCAATTTCTACCCAGGGGGTACTTAGATAGCTTGTCTAGTATAGCTAAATCAAAACACTCCGACCTAATAATAGGCATCCCAATCATCATTAATAGTAAAAATGATTATATTAATTCGGCACTTGTACTCACCAACCCCACTCATCCATATTATGCTAAAACTCACTTGGTGCCATTTGGAGAATATATCCCATTTAGGAAATATTTAGCACCGTTATATGATGTTATATCACTTCCGATGGTGGGGTTTAGTAAATGGCAAGGGGAGCAAAAGCCATTAATTGTGGCCAATCAAAAACTATCATTTAATATCTGTTATGAAAATGGCTTTAACGGTGAATTGCTTGATAAAATCAAAGACGCCACACTGTTGGTAAATTTAAGTGACATGGTATGGTACGGCAATACTATCGCCCAATATCAACATTTACAAATCTCACAAGCGAGATCTCTTGAGAACCAACGTTATTTTATACAAGATACCAATACCGGACTAACTGCAATTATTGATGAAAATGGAGTAATTAAATCTTATATAAAGCCATTTACTGAAGATATTTTAACTGATGTGGTGTATGGAATGACAGGGCATACGCCATATCAATATTGGGGTAATTATCTGGTGATAATCTTCAGTTTGATGATTATATGCATGAGCATGTTATTTAATAAAATATTATCTTTAGAATAACAATGATAGTATTTAATATTTTTAGAGGAATGATATATGAAAAATAAATTACATTCATCACAGATACGCGTGATATCTTTAGCTATTATGATGTTGATGGTTATTGGGTGTGGTGCCGGCGGATCATCAACCACTAATTTGAATGTTGAGTCGAATGTACTTGTTAATAACAATCAAATTAGTTTAAATTTTTCATCGAGCGTTGATAGTTTCACTGTTAATACAAATAATATTAGTTTGGTTGCAAATAATTCGAGCAATCTCTTTTCTTCTTGTGCATTATCAACTGACACTCAAGTTACATGCAACACATTTTCTCCTTTGGTAAGTGATACGCAGTACACTGTTGATGCTCAAAATATTTTAAGCACTTCTGGTGCGCCTCTTCCAAATATAAATTATTCTTTTACGGCAGCAACAACGACAAAATATGCCTATATTTCATCAATCTCTGCGGCTGTTTATAGATGTATGATTACTAACAATGGAGCTTTGAGTGCATGTAATACGCAATCTGTAGGCATTAACGCCTCAGAAGACGTTTATGTATTCAACAATAAAATTTATATTTCTAATTCTAATGCAAGCACTTTGATTGTTTGCGCCATAAGCAACACTGGTGATTTAACAAATTGTATTAATACCGGTAGCAACTTTAGTAATTCTCGTGGAATGTTTATTGGTGCAAAATTTGGTTATGTTGTAAATAGTAACCCAAGCGCAATTATAAAATGCAATGTTGATACCAGTGGTTTCTTAACAGATTGCACATCAATAACCACTGCTGGGGTTACATTATCAGATCCACAGTCTATAACAATCATTGGCAATTTTGTTTATATAGCTAACGCTGGTAATAATACTATTTCTAAATGTCTTGTAGATAACAATTCTGGCGCATTGAGTACATGCTCATCAATTACCAATAGCACTATTACTAATATGACCAAACCACAACAGTTAACAATAATAAATTCTATTGTATATATTGCAAATCGTGATGGGGGTTCAGGATTATACACTTGCACGGTTAACTCTAGTACTGGTGCATTTTCATCATGTAGTGGAGTATCTGTTCAAAGCAATAACGAAGGAATGGCGTTTTATAATAATCATATTTACTTATCTAGTTCAAATGGTACAGTTCAATGGTGCGCAATTAATAGTAATGGTTTAATTGATTTATCTTCTTGTAATTCAATTTCAGGTATATCTGGTGCTCGTGGTATGGGTATTTGATTATAACTAATCATAACATTGAAACAACTACATATATTTATTAACAATGGGCGGTTTGTTAATAAATATATATTGCAAAAAATAACAATAATCTGTTACAATGTAGGGCTATACAAAATTATTTATTAACATTTGGCGGTAAATGATTATCCTAGATATTATTTTACCATGGTATAAAACATTTTTTTAAGATCGTATAAATTTATGGAAAACTTTGCAAGTTTATTCGAAAGTGCTGCCCCACAAAAGGAAATGCGTGAGGGAGAGGTTATTAAAGCTACAGTACTGAGTGTAGATAATAAATATGTTACCGTACATGCTGGGTTAAAATCCGAATCGGTAATACCACTTAATGAATTCAGAGATGAGAATGGAAATATTGAAATAAATGTTGGCGACAGGATAGATGTTGCGATTGAATCTATAGAAGACGGTTACGGTGAAACGAGACTATCTCGCGAAAAAGCAAAAAGATTGGCTGCATGGATTGAACTTGAGGAAGCTCTTGAATCTAGCGTTACTCTTGAAGGTCAGATCTATGGACGTATTAAAGGTGGTTTGGGTGTTATATATAAGACAGTGCGTTTGTTTTTACCGGGTTCTTTATTGGATGTTAGAGCGGTTCGTGATTTCACACCATACGAACAACGTAAAGAAGTTGAATTTAAAGTAATCAAAGTTGATAGAAGACGTAATAATATCGTTATATCAAGAAAAGCGGTATTAGTAGAGCGAAATGGTGAAGACAATAAAGTGGTATTGGATAAAATGCAAGAAGGCAACGTGGTGACTGGTACTGTTAAAAACATCACAGATTACGGTGCATTTGTAGACTTAGGTGGAATAGATGGCTTATTATACATCACAGATTTATCATGGAAACGAGTAAGGCATCCATCTGAAATATTAACAGTAGGGCAAGAGATCGAAGCTAAAGTATTAAAATTTGATCAAGAAAAACATCGCGTGTCTTTGGGATTAAAACAGCTCCACGAAGATCCATGGCATGGCATAGCAGACAGATTCCCAGTTGGTACTCGTTTATTTGGTAAGATTAGCAATATCGCAGATTACGGTGCATTTGTGGAAATTGAAAATGGAATCGAAGGTCTTATTCATGTATCTGAAATGGACTGGACAAATAAAAACGTTAATCCATCTAAAATTGTAACACTTGGTAATGAAGTTCAAGTTCAAGTGTTGGAAATTGATGGTTCTAAACGTAGAGTGAGCCTTGGTTTAAAACAATGTATGTCAAACCCATGGGTGCAATTTGCAGAGACACATAAAAAGGGTGACAAAATAACTGGCAGTATTCGTTCCATTACTGATTTTGGTCTATTCATCGGACTTCCTGGTGGAATAGATGGACTAGTGCATGTATCAGATATTTCATGGACATTGTCAGGGGACGCGGCTATTCGCAATTATAAAAAATCTCAAGAAGTAGAGGCGGTTATTACAACCATTGATGTTGAAAAAGAACGTATTGCATTAAGTATCAAGCAATTGGAAAATGATCCATTTGGTGTATACACCATCAATTACGATAAAGGTTCTGTGGTAAAAGCCAAAGTGAAATCTGTAACAGCAACAGAAGCTGTTTTGGAGCTCGCAGAAAATCTTGAAACTACGTTATCAATAAAAGAGGCATCTTCTGAAAAAATTTCAGATTTAACAGAAATTTTAAAAGAAAATGACGAAATAGAGGTTCTACTTACAAACATTGATAAAAAAAATCGAGTGATAAATGTATCAGTACGTGCAAAAGATACCAAAGATAATGCTGAAATGATGAAAAAAGTTAAACAAGCAGAAAAATCTTCTGGCACAACCAGCCTAGGTGACATTTTGCAAGATAAATTTTCTCAATAAATTGCTATAGCAAGATTTTCATTAAAAGCTAACCGCAATACCTGACATTTTTATTAATATTTTTTAAACTTGTCAGGTGTTTTGATTGCAAATTTTGTATATATCATGTTAAAAATTACTTAAATCAAAACCATAAATGTATAACAACATATCGTCTTTAGGTTTTCTAATGTATTAAAATTCAAAAAATATTTTCTCACAGCTAATATTGTGCGCTAAATTAATAATTTTTTGAATTTCAATCAGAAAAAACCCTAAATACTTTAAATACATATAATCGTTTATACAATTAGTTATCTTTCGGGGTATTTGTTTATATGAATCGTTCAGAATTAATTAGTAAATTATGTGATCTACACCCCAAAGCATCAAAAAAAATTGATTCATTGGTGAAGATTATATTTAGTTATTTGGTAAAAAATATTGCTAAGGGAAATCGAGTCGAAGTACGGGGATTTGGTTCTTTTTCTTTAAAAGTAAGAAAAGCTATTATGGTTAGAAACCCAAGAGATGGAAAAGTTATTACATCTGGTAAAAACCAGGTAAGATACGTAGTATATTTCCGACCGGGTAAAAATTTACGCATAAAAGTAAATCACGATTAGGTAATATTGTTGTGTACGCACAAAACCCCACATATACTCGAAGTATTTGAAATCTTTTCAGCAATGTTTAGGTATCACAAGACAATAAGTATTGTGTTGGGGTTTTTTATCATAGGGTTAATATGGTCAAGTACAATATAGGTGTTTTAGGTTGCGGTGCAATTTTTAGTCGTCATATTCAAGCAATTCAAAATAATAGTGAGCACTATTTATTGGTTGGTATTTATGATATAGACATGGACAAATCATTAAATATTGCAAATCAATTGAAAGTTAAATGCTATGAAAATGAAGATGATCTATATCAAGATAACACAATTAATTGTGTATTAATTATCACTCCAAATCATTTACATTACCCGCAAATGATAAAGGCAATTGATTGCAAAAAACACATCATAGTGGAAAAGCCCGCAGTTTTTTCTATTGATGAATTGGAAGATATTTTACATCGTAGTCAAGTTGCACAAATTGATATTTTTACAATTTTACAAGTGAGGTTAAATCCAGCAATCACGGCTTGTCATAAATTCATCCAAAATAATTATTTAGGCAACATTCGTGGTGTCTCTTTAGTTCAACGTTGGCAACGCCCATTGGATTACTTCGACAATTGGCGCGGTCACAGTGGTGGTGGCATATTGCGTGAATTTGCTATACATTATCTAGATGCTTTGATATACCTTATAGGTATGCCAAACAGTGTTTTAGATGTATGTTGCTATAAAACTAAATTTACATCTAGCGCAGTACAAGATACCGTCTACGCACATTTAAATTTTATTACTTTTGGTGGTAATATTGAAATATCAATTGGTGCTGAGCCTAGAAATATTGAATGTAATTTATGTATAATGTCTGATAATGGGTATGTAAAACTTGGCGGCAAGTCTTTAGATGAGCTAGTGGAATATGATTTTTTAGATAAAAATTTAAATAACACACTGAGTGATTACTACAATCAAGCGCTTCTTGCAACAAAAGAAATACAGTCAGCAACATTGGGCGCATCACCATACCACCCACTATTATATCAAAATATTATAAAAAATAAAAAATTATTCACCCTCGGAGAGACGTATAATGTAATTAAACTAATAGAAAACATACACTCTTCGTCTTTGGAATTTATACGTTGTTAAAACTTTAAAAATAAAACCTTATGGACATTTAGTCCGCGGCGGTTTGATTTTTAAATTTTTGCCTAGTCTAAATCTCAAATACTTCGAGTGTGCGCTAATCGTCTTTGGAATTTATACGTTGTTACAACTTAAAAAGAAAAAACTATCAAAATCAGTCATTGCCCTCATTGTCATTCCTGCCCCCGATCGGGGTCGAGGGTAAACTGCGGCGGGAATCCATGTTCTCAAATGACTGAGTTATTTTGTGCGCGGTCTTAAGCATTTACCTCTAAACTCTGAAGTATAAAATTACTATGAAAAAAATTTGGCGAGCGTTGTGTTTATTATTTATAATTGATATGCTTATCATTGGTTGTGCCACAGATAATACACCAATTCCCAATCCAATATCAAATAAAATAAATCCAAATAATATAAAATTTTTATGGCAAAATAGCGATTTATCTGATAGCTATCCTGGGAGTTTTATTCCAATTATGGATCAAGAAAATGCAATTTTTACTGTAGACATGGACGGTAAGTTTGAGAAAATGGACTCAACTGATGGTGAAATAATTGAGCAATTTAATATAAACCGCAAATTATCAAGTGGTGTTGCGATAAATTCAGATAGTATATTTGCAACCACAATGGATGATTACCTGATTAGTGTTAATAAAGTATCACATAAGATCATATGGGAGACTAAGATCCCTACGCTGTCAATAGAGGCACCTCAGGTGGGTATGGATGTAGTTGTGGTGCGCACCAATGATGCATCATTATTGGGGTATAGCGCCACAAATGGTACATTATTATGGGTATATCAAAAACCTATTCCAACACTTACTTTACGTGCAACAAATACATTTCAAATCACATCATCCGGAGATGTGGTAGTTTATGGTAGACCAGGAGGGGCGTTATCTATATTAAACATGCAAACAGGGGTATCCATATGGGAAACAATATTTGCCTCTCCAGTGGGTTCTACAGATTTAGATAAACTAACAGATATAAATATGCGCCCCGTTATTAACGTGGATAAAACTATTTGTTTGGGTACATTTAACGGACGTATTGGCTGCATAGACGCCATCACTAGTAACAAAATCTGGTCAAATACGTTTAGTACATCAACCCAAATTATAAACAATGATGTATATTTATATGCAATCAGTCAAGACGGTGTGCTTTATGCTTTTGATAAAAAAAACGGTAATCAAATCTGGAAAAATGATACATTACAATATCGCACTTTAAGTGGACTGAGTTTTCTAGAGAATGATATTTTATTAGTTGACGATGACGGATTTATAACCACCTTCAACGCCCAAGACGGCATCTTAATTTCTCGCACGAAGTCAGATCTAAAAGGTGGCATATCATATCCAATTGTAAATAATTATAAAATAATCATGCAATCTGCCAATGGAGTTATAGCAGCAATTACCCATAATTAAAAAAGGTTATATAAATGATAAATAGTGAAAAAAAACATCATATTGGTTATATTACAAATGGTATAAACTTAGATCACATTCCATGTGGAAATGCTTGGTATATTATAAAAATTCTTAACCTTCAAGGTAAACAAAATCAAATTGGGGTGGGGTTAAATTTACCAAGTAAAAAAATTGGTTTAAAAGATTTAATTAAAATAGAAAATCGCACTCTAACGCAAGATGAAATCGATGCAATTAGTTTATTTTGTGTTGATGCGTCTTTATCTGTTATTCAAGACTTTGCGGTAATAAAGAAGCATACTATTGAGCTACCACCACTTATTCAAAATATTATCATATGTCCAAATGGTAGATGTATTTCACATAAACATATCTCAAAATTTATCACCACCACAAATCGACACAATAAAATAAATGTTACCTGTCATTATTGTGAACAAATCTTTTTTCTCGAAGAGATTAAATCTTATAATATTTAATTGATAGGTAATGAGATAAAATTATGCGCAACCAACCAACATTATTAAAGGTACAAGCCAATTTGCCAATCTACATTCTAATATTTTTATTATTTAATGTGCCATTTCTTGTGCCTTATGGTTATTTTCCAGTACCAAAATTTACTCCAGAGTTATTATCTGGTGTTTTTGGAATTAGTATAGGATATTTTGGGATCATTCAATCAAAACGAATTCAAATCCCCCCAATTGCAATTGCAAGTTTGTGTTTTGGGTTGTTATTGCTCATTCAGCCAATACTAATTCCCATCCATATAATCGGGATTAACATTGATATTGCTTGTCTATTTTTTATAGCAACTATCATGAGTATTGGTGTTACAAGTTTTATAAACAATAAAATAGACATACATCATCATATTGTGGTTGTGGTGTGTTATGCAATTTTTATCTCAGCTTTCATTCAGGCTTTATATGGTTTTTTGCAATATACTGGATTTGCGACTAATTTTAATGGTTTGGTGTTATACGTGGGTTCAAAATCAGATAACATTATTGGCAATGTGGGACAAAAAAATGACTATGTAGATTTATTATCAATGGGTATATTTGCGTTATCATATTTACATTTCATGCGTAAAGTTAAAACTTTCACATATATAAAATATTTATTATTTTTTATGTTTGTTATTACCATTGCAGCATCTCGCACCGCTTTTGTGTATTTTATTTTTGCGTTTTTTATAGCTATTGTATTTATGATAAAAAATCCCACCCATAAAGCCATCAATAAAAAAATATTAATTATGGCTGTGGGTTTATTTATTGGGTTACTGCTGCTGGAA
>CANISK010000048.1 GCA_947470205.1 Neisseriaceae bacterium
ATTTTTTTTCACAGACATATAGAATTTTCCTTAAAAATGTTAAAAAATAAAATTATAATTGTAATTTTAACATTTAAATTATATCTATGTCACCTGTCCAGTTTTTGCCAACCACCATAGTGTTTTATGATGAGAAAAATACGCAAAATAATGCGATCTATATTGATGAATTAGGACACATTTATCGTCGCCAAAAGAACAAGCAAATTAATCGGATGGTCGTCACAACCTCTCACCTAAATTCAAAGTGGCTAAATAATAATTCATTGATATCAGAAAATGATAGAACTCAGTTTTATGAGCAGTTACTTAAATCTTCCGATATTGGCAGCGGTAAGTTTAATATTGGCAGAGGTAAGTTCATCTACATATCAGGCGAAACATTTGATGGAGATTGGGATTATTTTTTCAACACAGCAAATGGTGTTTACACAAAAGGTACTTTAAGATATGAAGGATCTATGCGACATGATAACTGCGCATTCGATGGTCATGGAGTTTACACAGAGGGTAGCATGACATACAGGGGTTCATTCACGAATGGCAAGCTAAATGGAGTTGGGACATTAATCAATAACGAACAAACCAAACAAACATATTGCCTAGGTAAATTTATGGATGATGAATTTACAAGTGGTGCTAAATACACAAAGACAAGAAATAACGGCGAAATATCACAAATAATCGAGTTAGGTAAATTCTTAGGTGATATGGATAACAATATAAAAATAGAGATAGATGCAATAAATGAAGAAATAAAAGTAACACAAAAAATAAATCCACTCCCAATAAAGACAGATATAAATTTACAGCAAACATATCGCATAGCTACATACATTAAAAAACAACAGAAAGTATATTTTTTAGAGTGGCTACTCAATGAGAATTTTAATGATTTAAACCGGAGTGCTGTTGGTCCTTTGGTGAATCTATTCTTAGAAACATCAGAAGCCAAATTACCCGCATGGCCCATTGAAGACAATGAAATAATACGGCAAAAATTCAATAATTTCCGTGCAGTGTGCAGAGCTAGAGAGATGTTAGGTGAACCAACCAAAGATCATATGCTTATACCAAAAGAGCCCCGTACCGCAGAACTTTCTTACGAGGAATTCCAGATGCAGTACATATCACTAAGCACGGTTAATAAAAATAAATTATTTGATGAATTGTTCGCAATATTCCAAGTACCACCGGGAAAGGTATTGTCTGCAGGTTCCAATCGAGGTGAAACTTATTTACTAGGGTGTATTTATTACTCAAATGGTAAAATAGGGCCAGCAAGAACATTGTTCCTAAAAGCATCTGAACAGAACGAGCCGAATGCACAAAATAACTTAGGCTCACTTTGCGCTAAGCAAGAGAATCTAAATCAAGCAATAGAATATTACACAATGGCAGCCAAGCAAGGTCATAGTAATGCACAAAATAGCTTAGGCGTCATTTACATTGAGAAAAATAATCGAGAAGAGGCAATAGTATATTTCACAATGGCAGCCAATCAAGGTAACATGATTGCACAATATAACTTAGGCATCATTTATAATAAGGAAAATAATCGAGAAGAGGCAATAGTGTATTTCACAATGGCAGCCAATCAAGGTCATATTAAAGCATTAGATAATCTGAAAGTATTATCCAGAAGAGATAAAATTGAACAAAAACTCCATAAGTAGATTTTATGCTGGTTATTTATTGATAATGAGAATGAAGGACTAACATAAATACAGTTAAAACAATAGACTTCTTGCATAACCTATAAAAGTGCCAATTTATGTCATTCCCGCGTAGGCGGGAATCCATTCAATGTAGATAGTCACCTTTTAAAATGAATGTTGGGTGTTGTAAAGCTGGATTCCCGACGACTTAGGGAATGACAACATTTATTGATTTCTTATGTCGAATTAGTATTTTATGAGGTTATGCAAGAAGTCTAATATCAATTTTCTGTTTGGGTTGTATAATTAGCATTAATAAATAGATTTTTATCCCTTAATTCACATTGTAAATTTTTAGTATAATACCCCTTATGAAATATATTATTATTTATCTTATTAGACTTTATCAATTATGTATCAGTCCATTATTGCCTAAATCTTGTAGATATACCCCAACATGTTCAACATATGCAATTATGGCTATTAAAAAATATGGTATAATTCGTGGTTTGTATTTGTCAACGAAACGAATATTGCGTTGTAATCCATGGGGTAGTCATGGATATGATCCACCATAATATACTCTTCGTCTTGCCTAAAACCCAAATACTTTGAGTATACTCTTTGTCTTTGCAACACGATACTTCGTTTTTTGACATATCATTTTTTGAAACATTTGTGGAGATAGGAAAAATATGGATTCTCGTAGGCTGATATTATTTATTATTTTATCTGTAGGTATGCTTTTTGTGTGGGATAAACTATTTCCACAACCAGTACCAAATGCTTCCTCTAATGTTATTACTGCAAGGGGTAACGCTTCGGATGGATCATCAATAAATCAAACAAATAATCCTAATTCTATAACAAATAATCCAAATTCATCTGGTTACACAATACCAAGTCAAACTGGACAAATAATAACGGTAACTACAGATGTAGTAACAGCACAAATTAGCACAATAGGTGGAGATATAAAAGAATTATCATTGTTAAATCACGGAAGCGATAACAATAAGACTAAATCGTATGATCTGTTAACCACAAAAGATGATAGAGTATATGTGGCACAAACAGGACTTGTGGACAGTACCAATATAGAGCTCCCAAATCATAATAGCTTATTTAAAACCAATTCACTTGATTATAAACTAAATTCAACAGACAATTTAATCTCAGTACCGCTTACTTTTACAAATAGTAACGGGATAGAAATCACAAAAACCATCACCTTTAAAAAGGGTAGCTATGTGGTGAATGTGAGTTATCAAATCACCAACCCATTAAATACACCAATTAAAGGAGTATCGGCATACTGGAGACTCCTGAGAGACGATAAAACATCTGGGATGCAAAGCAAATTCGTTCATACGTTCACCGGTGTTGGGTATTATTCAAATGAGACCAAATTTAATAAAATCTCTTTCGATGATATAGAAAAAAATAATTTTACCGCTCCGGATAGCTTATCAAATGGGTGGGTGGGATACATCCAACATTATTTTATTTCTATGTGGTTATTAAATGCATATAACTACACACCGGTGTGTGCAAATGGCGTTACATGTAGAATTAACATCAAAGAGATTAATGGTAATTTCTCGGTTGGTGTACTTACAGATCTTCCACAAATCAATCCACACACTAAGTACAATATCAGTGTTCCATTATTTGCTGGGCCTCAGGAATATAATGCTCTATTATATACTGCTCCAGAATTAGAACGAACCAAAGACTACGGATGGGTGTATATATTTTCCACTCCATTATTTTGGCTATTAGTCAAGTTATTTGGGTTTATACAAAATTGGGGCTGGTCTATTGTTGCGCTTACTGTGATTGTAAAACTAGTATTATATCCACTCACTAGAGCTAGTTATATTTCTATGGCTAAGATGAAAATGTTAGCTCCTAAAATTGAAACATTGAAGTCAAGCTGTGGTGATGATAAAGTGAAACTCCAACGTGGAATGATGGAGCTATACCGCAGTGAAAAAGTCAACCCTATTGGCGGATGTCTCCCGATGTTACTTCAAATTCCAGTATTTATCGGGCTATATTGGGCGCTTTTATCTTCAGTAGAATTAAGGCAAGCATCGTTTTTATGGATAACAGATTTAAGTATGCCAGACCCATATTACATATTGCCGGCAATTCTTGCGGTTACGATGTTTTTACAAACATTTATGTCGCCACCTCCAGCAGATCCAATGCAAGCTAAAATGATGCGCATTATGCCAGTTGCATTCAGTGTAATGTTTTTCTTTTTCCCAGCAGGGTTGGTGGTGTATTGGCTTATAAACAACACATTGTCAATATCGCAACAATGGTATGTAAATAACCATGTTACATTGAGACATAAAAATAAAATTAAAAATCATAAAGCGTAAAATAATTTCATCAATATAAACATACTTAAATGCAAATTAAGAGTTAAAAATATATTGAAGAAACTAACGAACACAGTTAAAATCCACGCTTAGATTCATCGAAGCGTGGCAATCTTATTGGTTAGCCATCATATATATTTGCAATAATTCAACTAAACACTACATCGTATTTATAGATTGGTTAATGCTCAACCATTTAGATGTTGCGTTTTATTGCATATGGGATTGTGTAACTTGATAAATCAAGTTACACAATGACTGTGTTCGTTAGGATAATTTTTTGAGTTTATGTATTGATTTAATTAATAAATTAACATTAATAGATTTCCAATAGACCTCTTGCATAATCACATGAAAAGCAAATTCTACATAATAATCCATCAAATAAAGTCATTGCGAACCCTGATTTATCATGGTGTGGCAACCTCAATGATTGGCACTCATATCGTAAATAAGAGGTCTAATCAAATAAATTAAAAAATAATTTGCAAATGAGAATGATTCTCATTTATAATTACGTAATATAATTTTTACATTAGGTATCTATAAATGAGAACTATCTTAGATTTAAAATTGCATGAAGAGGCTGTGGTGTTATCTATTAATGAAAACACTATGATAGACAAAGAGCATTATAAAAAAGGGGATGTTGAGTCCCGTCTTTTAGATATGGGTTTTATTGAAGGGTGCGTCGTTACACTTATGCGCCGCGGATTATTTGGTGGTGAACCATTTGCGATTCGCATAAATCAAAATAGCTCTCTTATATCCCTGAGAAAAAGTGAAGCATCGGCAGTTTTTGTGGGCAACACGCGAGGTGTGGTATGTTAAATATAGCACTAGTTGGAAACCCAAACTGCGGCAAAACCGCTTTATTTAATGCCTTCACTGGTAGCCGTCAACGGGTGGCAAATTACCCAGGGGTGACAGTAGATAAAAAATATGGATACGTAACTACACCCAAAAACCACACGTGTAAAATAATAGACCTACCGGGTACCTATAGCTTACGCTCCATCACGCCAGATGAAAAAATCACTAAAGATGTCATATCTGGGGTGTATAAGAATGAAGAACCAATTGATATTATATTATGTATCTTAGATGCGACTAACCTACAAAACGGCTTAAGGTTATTGTTGGAATTAAAACAAATCGATACTCCAATAATTGCAGTTTTAAATATGGTGGACATAGCAAAGCGTCGAGAACACAAGTATGATATTGATAAACTACAAAAGCTCACAAATGTAGATGTAATTGAAACGGTGGCAATTAAGTCTGTTGGAATACAAGATGTACTAAAAGCTATAGATAAATACATCCAAACACATCCGCAATCAAAAACCACTATACAAAAAAATCATACCCCATCGGTTACAAACATCACACCAGCACTATCCCGCAAAAATCACATCGAGGTTGCCTCTATCATCAATCAAATAGAGTTAAACCGAGGTAAAGTCTCCAATAAAAGCACCCAGATTGACAAATTTTTACTACATCCAGTGTGGGGAATGTTATTTTTACTCACATTTTTATTTTTACTTTTTCAGGCAGTTTTTGAATGGGCAAAAATCCCCAAAGATTTACTCCAAAGTGGATTTGATTATCTGCAAGCCCTAATTACCACCAAGCTCCTCCCAAATACCATGTTAGGCAGTTTACTTGGGGATGGCATAATCGCAGGAGTAGGGGCAGTGATAGTCTTTATTCCACAAATTCTCATCATTTCATTATTTGTGATTTTACTAGAAGATAGCGGTTATATGTCGCGTGCGGCTTTTATTATGGATAAAATTATGGCAAGTAGTGGTTTACATGGCAAGGCATTTATTCCCATATTATCTAGTTTCGCCTGCGCCATACCGGGTATTATGGCAACTCGTACCATAGAAAACAAAACCGATAGAATAATAACCATTTTGGTAGCCCCACTGACAACATGCTCGGCTCGTATGCCAATTTACACTCTTTTAATTAGTGCATTTATTCCAGCACAAAAAATCTGGGGATTGGTTAACCTCCAAGGCTTAGTTATGTTTAGTCTTTTTCTCGTTGGAATATTGTTTGTGCTTATCATGGCGTTCATCTTTAGATTTATTTTACATAGACACTCCAAAGAGCCATGCATCATGGAGCTACCAAGCTATAAAATACCATCTATATCAAATGTATTGATTGAGTTACAAAAGCCTCTAAAGTCTTTTTTAAGACGTGCAGGTACTATTATAGTATCAATAATGATTATCCTATGGTTTTTGTCCACTTATCCAAAAGCACCAATAAATGCAATACTACCTGCGATAAACTATAGTTTCGTGGCAATAATAGGTAAACATCTTGAGTGGCTGTTTATTCCTATTGGGTTTAATTGGCAGATTATCGCGGCTCTCATACCGGGGATGGCCGCACGCGAAGTGGCAGTATCAGCCTTAGCGACAATTTACGCAGTTGCAGGTAGTGAAGATGCTATATCGCACAACTTAGGTACGCTATTGCATAGCACGTGGTCAATGGGAACTGCATTATCGCTCATTACGTGGTATGTATTCGCCCCTCAGTGTATATCAACTCTTGCGGTTACAAAACGGGAGACAAATTCATACAAATGGCCAATGATTATGTTTTCATATCAAATGGGATTAGCCTACTTAATGTCATTCATTGTTTATACTCTTTGTCTTTGAGCTTTATGCTGTGTTAAAAGTGAAAAAATGAAACCTTATGGACATCTAGTCCACGGCGGTTTAATTTTTTAACTTTCGCCTTGCCTAAAACTCAAATACTTCGAGTATATACTCTTTGTCTTTGAGCTTTATGCTGTGTTAAATTTTTAACAGGATTACAGTAACTTATGAATAATATTTGTGATACAATTAGCATATTTATCATCCTTGCTATTGCAATATTTATTTTAGCGCGTCATTTTATAAAAATGCGTAAAAATGAAAGTGCCACATTGTGCAATGGCTGTGAATACAAATGTAGTAAAAAATCTTTTATTAATCAAACAAATAAAAATAAGGTATCCACAATCAAATGTTATTTTTAATATTTATGATTATTCCAATTGTTATAAATTCAGCATATATATTTATTATGCTGTTTGCATGTGCTCATATATTCCATATTGGGTACAATGTATGGCAAATTTATTTATTTGGATTGTCTTTAATATGTACACTGTCTTATTGTGGTTATTTTAATTTGTTTAATCCGCTCATTATTCTCACAAGCAAATACCAAGAAATAGACACAAAAGAATTTAATACCATATCATCATATTTAACTAAAGTATTGCATACGCATAATAATATTTACCCAGATAATCAAATTATAGATATCAATGATATTAAAATATACAAAACCTATTCACCCATATTCAAAATATTCACAGTGGGGCAGAATAATTTAATAATAAATGATATATTAATGAAATCAGTTACCGATAAACAAATTGATGGGATGTGTGCAATATTGTGCGGGGAAATGTTTTTAAATGGTGGCAGGTTTAGAAATATACTAACAATCAATATTTTTCTTCACGATATAGTTATCAATACCATTAAATTTATCAAAAACAGCATACTACAAAATTTTAAAATCACTCACGCATCCCTCATGTCATTTAAAACATTATGGATGATACCGATATTGATTTTACTCATATCATTTACCCCAGTTTTATTATTTTTATGGGTGTTGGATAAAATCATGCAGTTATCCGTGATATTTTTTGATAAAAATATCATGTTAAATGTGGATAAATATGTGTTGTCATTAGGCAAAAAAGACGAATTAATCGAATTTTTAGAGTTGTTAAAATTACACGAATCAACCACGCAAAATACCGCACCATTGCTTAGATTTTGGTTAAACCAATATTCCCCAACAGCACGGATAAACTTACTAATCTCCTAAAATCCCTGCCAAGGTAGTAAATATACCAAATATACCATGAATAATTCCGGACTTAACAACATCTCTCATGTCGAATAACTTCTCTTGAATATGCTTACCATTCGTCGTTTCGTAATTTTCTATTGCTTCCATCAATCGATCAGTTTCTTCAAATTTTAAGGTATAAATAAACTCTTTAATTGTTCGCATATAGCCAATCAAATCCCCTAAATCTGATATTATTTTTGGTATTGAAACAACTAATGATCCACCGCCAGTTGCAGTGGCAGCTGCAGCATGCAACGTATATGATATCACTTTTATAGCCACATGGAATACTATGATAGCAACACTGATTATCATCTCACGGTGTTCACTCATAAATTCTTTAATGCGTCCAAAATAAGTTTCACTATGTTTTATATTATCATTTAATTCTGATTGAGATAGTTGTATCTTTTGTGTGCGACTGTTATGATTCACTGCCGCAGCTTGTTGTTGGTCTTGACATGTTTGTTTTAGAGTTTCTATCTTAGCCTGTTTTTCATCGTCGCTCATCTCGGTGCTCATAATTGTTTTCACCTTATCGTCATATTCTTTTTTGAATTTTGCAACTTTTGCTTGTAATTCATTTAATCTTTTGGATGGTGGCAAGTGACCTTGTGGGTTAAAAAAATATTGACACTTGTATGTGAGTTCATCCCGCCAGTTAAGATTTTTAGTTTCTTCTTTATAAATTTTTTGTTTTAGCATATTTAAAAAAACTCTATGATGCTTTAATGTTAGTTTATTTGCATGAAGACCTTTATAGTGCACCCATTTGTCAAGACAAATTTTCACCACTTTATAGAAACAAACCTAAGCCACTAACTTACCATCGTTATTATTTTCATAAATATACTGAAACATCTTTTTTTCATTAGATTCTATGCTCTGAATATACATATACATTG
>CANISK010000049.1 GCA_947470205.1 Neisseriaceae bacterium
ATTACGTGGATTATCCAAAATGATTACAAAAATCACTGTAGATGAGGCTATTGAGGAATTTCATATTACTCCAGAACAGATTCAAGAAATAATGTTGTTAGCGATGAGGGGATTTTAAAATGTCAAATAAAAGTTTGTGTAGTTCTCAGCATGAAATGTAAATGGCACGCGATGAGGGATTTTTACTATCCCCAAAGGCTCTTTGTCAACATGATTTGCATCCAAAATTACCAAGTCACTAGTGTCGGTTAGTTTATTATACGCAAATACTAATAAAAATCCATCACCTTCAGGACTGGTGGCATTTCTTGGTACAAAAAGTGGTTCTACACATAAGGTATCCTTACCAAAATTGTGCACCTGTTTTGTATGATTGCGTATATCATAATGAGTAATTGCATCAAATTCATGACCATACCATTTTGAGTGTAAAGTTGATGCAACATAAACATGATTATATTTATCACCGGTATATCGTTCATCAATCTTAGGGAACTCACAAGACACGTTATCAATTTTATTTTTTGATACGATTATCTTTTTTTTCACATCAAATACCCAACGTGTGAGATACATGGGAAACGTCTCTTCATTATCTGGGGTAAACCCATCAGCATTATCAGGTATATCATTTGAGTAACATGCATCCAAAATCACTAAATCACCCTCTTGATATGCACTTACAATGTGCACAGCCAGCCCAGGTTCATCTTGATGAATCCAAATACAATCCTCACTCTTACCAAAACGTGGCATAATACCAAAATAACAACCAAGTGTATGCTCCCATTTATAAATATTCTCACTATTAAAAAGTCTGGCAATGTTACATGTGAGTGGAAATATTGGGAAAATTATATAGTCCTTAGTAATTGCAAAATCATGCAACATGCTTTTATAAGGCACAGAAATATTTTCTTTATGGATTATCTTCCCGTCACCATTTGCAATAAAATACTTAATCATATTACTGGTAATAACATCCCGTGATAAATAACTATACATAATTAATTGATTAGTAACAGGGCAAATTCTTGGGTGAGCGGTCATGCCTGGCAAGTCATCAGTAAAAGTAAATTTATTTAATGTATTTAATTCATTGTCTATTTGATAGATATCATTACCTTCATTCACCGCCAATAACTTATTCGCATGGTTGATGACATTTATATTTACTGTATCTGGAAATAACCCTTCTTGAATTTGTTTTAATTTATCGACTCTATCTAGAAATCCAGCATATATGGCATGACCCACTTTTTGTTCTTTCAAGAATTTCTGTGTACGAATATAGCGATTAGTATAATTTGCTTTGCCATTGTTAAATGTAATTTTGTGCACCATACCATCACCCTCAAATAAATGATAATTTGATGAATAAATGAACTGGGGATTGGCACCAATTTTATATAACATTCCGTTTAGTTCATGAGGTATGTTACCAATTACTTCTAAGTTTTCAATATCACATTCAAAATGAATGGGCTCAAATATACCTTGAAGGTATTTGTTGTTATTTATTAAATTATCTTGTTTCATGTTTATTTGCCCTTTCGTATATTGTTATATATATTATTTAATTTTTGCCATGCCATATAATCACCTGGTTCAACCCAGTTATGATTAATAAGCACCCAATTATTGTCTGTAATATCAAACTCTAAATATTCTATAAAGTGTATACCACAAACTACGAAATGTTTTTTATATGGTAATAAAAAATGATCTGGGTGATTAATTAGATATGTTTTTGCTTCTTTGTAATTTGCAAACCATTGATTAAGAAAACTACTTGTCATATTAAACATGGTTTTACTTGTTTGTTCAAAATACGCTTTTATGTTCTCCCAAGATACAAACCCATATCTACTAGCAATTATCTGCAATGAATGTTTTAATTGCACTTTTTTGCAAATTGCGTCATTATCTAGATTGTTAAATATTAATAACTGCTTTAACTCTTTATAATAAGAACTATCATGATTATACCTTAGTTCTTTTAAGAGAATTGATGCTTGGATTTTGCATTCAGATAAAGAAAATGATCGATTAGACATTTATTTAATCTCCTATATAATTATTTACTATTTAAACCCACGATTAGTAAAATATAAAAGTTAAATAAATTTATTGAATTTTAAATAACAATAAGGGTGAGATCCTCTTTTGTGGGTAATGGCATCCCTTTATAACCAATTAAATTGTAGCATATGTCAAAATAAATTGCAAATTTATTTTGACATATGCATTTATTTGTCGTATAATACATTCTATTAGCATCATAATAAGATTATATTTTTTAAAATGACAGAGTAAAATGGTTATTCGTTGGAATGAAGATAAGAATAAACTTTTAAAAAAAGAACGTGGGATTGGTTTTGAAACAATTTTATCCATGATCGAAGAGGGAAAAATTGTTGATATTCTTATGCATCCCACAAAACAACATCAAAAATATTTCTTTTTTCTAATTAAAGATTATATTTATTGTGTGCCGTTTGTGGAGCGTGAGGACGAAATATTTCTAAAAACTATTTTCCCCTCACGTAAATATACAAAACAATTTAAATATAAGTGATTAATTATTATGAAAAACAAACCCAATATTAGCAATAATTTTGAAATTAATGATTCTGTTATTTTAGATAGCGAGGAAATGCAATTACTACAAGCAATGAAAGAAAGTAATTCTATTGTTACCGATAGTCTCATCAAGAAGTATCAACAAATTGCACTTACACAAAAGAAACGCACCAAGCAATTAAGTATGCGTCTAACGGACGAAGATTATCTACTTGCAAAAACAAAAAGCATTGAAGAAGGCATTCCTTATCAAGTTCTCTTATCAAGTGTAATACACAAGTGGTTACATGGCAAATACAAAGAGATTTGATTTTTATCGGTAACTACGATTATATATTTATTCTTCAAAGAATTCTAATTTATTATATAAGAGATTTGGTGTATAAATTATTCATTACAATATATTTGTATACGTTACCATCCAGATATTTACGATATGAGTCATCATGAACAATATTATGACGAATATTAGTTGACGATACATCCTGTGGGGTAAAATTTATTTTATATATGTTACCATGTGGCTTATTTTTAAGCATTTTAATATCATCGGTATGTTTATCTTGACAAAATGTCTTCAATTCACGTGATAGCATATCATCGACATATCCATGACGCATCACCACCACCAAATGACAAAAAGATAAAATATCTCGCCAATTATCCCAATTGTCAAATGTGACAAATGAATCATAGCCAATAATGAAGAGTATTGGTGTAGTGGGTTGTACACTTCTTCTGATGATATTTATTGTTTTATAGGTGTATGAATATTCATCACTATCAAGCTCTACGGTGTTCACTTTTAAATAAGGATAGCTTTGAATAGCAAGATTTATCATGTCAAGGCGTTGGTGTGGCGTGGTGACTGGGCTTGTTTTATAAGGAGGTATGCCAATTGGCAATAAGGTGATATCTTGATTGAATGTGTTATATAATTTGGTGGCAATTTCCAGATGCCCATTATGAATTGGGTCAAATGTACCACCAAAAATAATTAACACTATTAGTTCCACTCCACTGAAAATATCCCATCGAGATATTTCTCATCAATATCTCCAGTGACATATTTACCATCAAAACATGATGCATCAAATGATGTGATATCTGGATTGATATCAGTAATCGATTGTTTTAAATCTTCTAGGGTCTGAAAAATCACTTTATCAGCACCAATAATGCTACAAATTTCATCATTGGTTCTTTTGTATGCGATAAGTTCATTATGAGTAGGCATATCAATACCATATACATTGGGGAATTTAACTTCTGGTGCTGCAGATGCAATATACACTTTCTTAGCCCCACAGTCTCGGACGATACTGATAATCTCTTTTGATGTAGTTCCCCGCACGATAGAATCATCCACCAACAACACATTTTTATCTTTAAAATCAATCGCCACTGGGTTTAGTTTGTTTCTAACTGCAATTTGTCTTTCCACTGGATTGGTAAGCATAAATGTCCTACCGGTGAAATGATTTTTTACAAAACTTTCTCGATATGGCTTTTGTAATGCATCAGATACTTCAATTGCGATTGTCCGAGATGTATCAGGCACTGGAACTACAATATCAATATCTAGATTGAGTAATTTAATTTGTTGTGCCAAATATTTACCCATATTTCGTCTTGCAAGTTGAACGGTAACATTTTCAATGATAGAATCTGGTCGGGCTAGATAAACATATTCAAAAATACAAATATATAATTTGGGATTTGGATGACAGATTTTTGTCTCTAACACGCCATCTTTGGTGATAATTAGCGCCTCACCGGGTAACACATCTCTAATGACCTTAAAACCGTTAATTTCAATTGCAGAGCTTTCGGAACTGATAATATATGTAACACTCCCATCACTCTCGGTTTTTTGTCCATAAATAAGTGGCCTAATTCCAAAAGGGTCACGAAATGCAATCAAACCATAGTCAGCAATTAAGCCCACAACAGCGTAAGCCCCAGATATTCTGTGGTTTAGAGATGCAATAGCATTAAATATTTTTTCATTATTGAGTTTTTGGTGAGTAGTTTGTTGCTCTAGTTCAAATGCAAATACATTGGTGAGGATTTCTGAGTCTGATTTTGTGCGCACATGTCGATGATTTTTTCTTAAAACATCTTCTCTGAGGCTTTCTGCGTTAGTAAGGTTGCCATTATGGGCAATCATAATGCCAAATGGAGAGTTTACATAAAATGGTTGCGCCTGTTCTGGGTCATTTGCAGAGCCGGTCGTTGGATATCTCACATGCCCAATACCCATGCTACCTTGCAGATAGGTCATATCATATGCAGATATAACCTCCTTTACAAGCCCCAAGTCTTTTTTAAGATGCATGAAATTGTTATTCATGGTGGCAACGCCAGCGGCTTGCTGACCGCGATGTTGTAAGCTTCTTAATGCACTGGTAAGTGTGTATTTTATCTCATATTGTGAGCTAATTCCGATAATTCCGCACATGTTTTATATTATACCTTTTAGAGAATTTGTTGTGGTGATTGTTTTTAATGTATCTGGTATTGCTGTGAGTATAACAAACAACGCAGGTTTTATTATAAGATAAGATCTGGCTTTTTCCCAATTGTGCATATCATCTATGTGAAATATCTCAACAATAATGATTATTATACTACAAATAAACACACCACGCAATGCTCCAAATACAACCCCAATAAATACATCTAATCCATTTAATCCCAGATAAGTAAATGCTCTAGAGAATATTTTTTTGATTATTGTAAAAATAATTTTAATAAAAATGAAAAATATAAAATAAATAATTACACTACGAATGAGGGTATTGGTAATCTTAAGGGTAATAAATTTATCTACAAAATTGCCATATCTATGCATTAGCCACAACGCAACAAACCAAGCACAAAGAGATAGTATCTCTAGAAGTCCACCCCTAAAAAGAGATAATATTACAGATATAATGATAACACTACAGAAAATAAGATCATAATTATTGCTAATTATCTGCATATGATACCTTTAAATATATTTTGTTAGATGTAAAACAAAGCTGAAAAACCAAAGACAATGAATACATACTCGAAGTATTTTCAACAACGTTCTAGGTTTCAAAGATGATGATTATATTAATGTAGATTATTTATCTGTGTATTAGCGTCCTCTTTATTGCTAAAAGGGCCAATTCTTAATCTATAAATAGTAATACCATCTGCGGTTTTTATTTGTTGGATAAAAGTTTTTATATTTTGTTTTGATAATTCTTCTTGCGGTTTTATTAAATAATTTTGATTGGTTGATGCAAGTAGTTGTACATAATAGCGCAATGGATATTCAGTCATGCCGTTTAGTATTTGCTGTGGTGTTAATTTATTTGGAGATTTTTCAATCACAAGTTTTGGGTGAAATTTTATAATATTATTAATTTGCTCGGTTGAATTATTGGATTGCACTTTTGTATCATTTGACGGCGAATTAACTATACGGTTAAGTGTTTTTTGTTTGTTTACTGCATTTAATTCCGTGGTATTTTGTATAACATTTCCAGATGCAACATTTTTTATAGGTTGAGCTGCCATATTGTTGGATATTTTTTGTATCACAACTTTGTTGTTTTCTATGGTTTGGATTTCTATCTTTTGTGGATCAATTGGAATTGGTTTGACTTTGGATGTTATGTGTAATAAAAAAAATAACGCCAATAACAATAACACAATACTTCCCATGAGCTTACGTCTGGATTTTTTTTGTGCAGATTCGGTGTCGCGTAATATACGACTATTATTGTAAAGATTAGATTTCTGAGTTCCAGTAATTCCATTACGTTGCATTATATTTTATTTCCTTAAAGTATTTATACTCTTTTCTTGAGATTTTCAAGTATAGCATAAGCATCACTTACAGCCAAAAAAGAGCCAAAACATACAACTCTATCCTGTGATGATAAATCTTCTAGTGCATATTTCATGCCAAGAGCAATCTTATCATATGTATAAATATTATGTTTTTCGATACCATATTCCACAAGTAACTCCTGTAATTCATTTGTACAAGTGGTGCGCGAAGAATCTAATTGTGCAATATGCCAAATATTAAAATATTTGACTGCATGCTGTAAAATTTGCCGGTATTGTTTATCTTTCATTATGCCAAATACCGCAATATTATTTTTTGCATAGGGTAATTTTACCATATTTTGTGTCATAACTTCTACTGCGTTTAAATTATGAGCAACATCAAAAATAATTTGCGGAAGACCGGGCATCACATCAAATCTACCCACTGGTTTAGTTTTTAATAGTGCATTTTTAATTGCAGATAAAGTTATCGGAAATGTGCTTCTGAGCTTAGATAATATTGCAATAGATAATGCGGCATTCTGAGGTTGTTTTATTCCCCGAAGTAAAGGGTAGGGTAGACTATAGTATTTTACATTCTCACACCACACATCAAAACAATTTTCATGTTCTATATAACCAAAATCTTGATTAAGTATTTGTATTTTGCTATCAATTTTATTGGCATACTCAAGTATTGATTGTGGGGGTGAGTTATCTCCATAAAATGCCCATTTATGAGGTCGATAAATATGAGCTTTTTCAAAGCCAATTTTATACCTATCATCTCCTAAAATTTCACAGTGGTCTAGTTCAACGTTAGTAACCGCACTAATTGTAGGTTCAAATAAATTAGTAACGTCACACCTACCGCCAATTCCCACTTCAATCACGGCGATATCAATATCTTGTTCCATAAAATATAAATGACAGGCAAGAGTAATGGTTTTAAAAATACCCAATGAGTTATTGGAGTTTGTTGCGACATATCTTGTATATTTTATAAAGTTATCATCACTAATTGGAATATTATCAATACATATTCTTTCATTGTATTTAAATATATGTGGAGAGGTAAAAGTCCCTACTTTATAATTTGACTCCATCAAGATATTAGTCAAATATCCACAGGTAGAGCCTTTTCCATTGGTGCCACCAACAAGAATAATGGGGTATTGTGGATTAATTTTAAGTGCATTGATGACATTTTGTGTCATTTCCAGAGAAGCTGTGTTTTGACCTATGTCATTCAATTTATTTATCAAATTGATAATGTTATGATAATTATCGTGCATTTATTCCTCATTATTTATGGTTAAAATAACCCATTATCATAACATATGGAGAATGTTTAGATTTGTAATTGTGTTAAAAATCACAATTACAAATCACATAATCATTTCTCTTTATGACAATCTGATTTTTTATCATCGCACGAAGAATGTTTAGAGCAACACCAAAAATTTTTAAAACAACACCAAGAATGTTTTTTATGACAACAAGAAGTTTTGCAATTATTTTGATTATAAGGCAATTTCATGAGCAACCTTGCCATACCACAATATCCACTAATTCCAGAGCCAATCAGACCAATACCTACAAGACCGCTTAATAGTATCCAAGATGGAGATATTGTATAACTAAGTATAACCCCCAATACCACAAGCCCACCTGCCATTATCTGCACTTGACGCATAATTGGTAGCGGTGCCATTTCATTTTTAACAACCGTACAGCCAATCTTTCTCCAAGCATCAAGTCCACCTTCTAGTATTTTTACTTCTTTTAATGGCAATTTCTCTAATTTAGCTTTACATTTATTAGTTTCACAACCCAATTCACAATAAAAAACTACAATATCAGTCTCTTTAAGATCTTTAAAATTATATGTATCCAATATTGATGATGGTACATTTTGTGCACCAATTATATGGTCTCGCTCATACTCATCTTTTTCTCGGATATCGAAAATTTTTAAATTTGGGTTATGTGAGAGTTCTTTTAATTGTTCTGCGCTAATGCTGTTAATTTGTGTCATGTTGCAATATTCCTTTAACATAAATTATTACGTAAGTAGATATTTTAAGGTACAATTTAATTGTAACTCATTGACATAATTATTGCAATTATTTTTATTCAGGTTGCGTTTTGGAATAATACGCATAATCTTCAATTTATGCATTAGTCTACGTACCCCATGTGGTTTATATTCATATTATGGTATTCACGCAAGTGAGCTGTAATGGCACACTAAACTCTGGTCGTTCAACTAAACCTTCAACCACATAGATACAAATTAAATGACTAATTTGTATCTATGTGGTGTATCCTAATTTATTGGTGCATTATCAGGAGCTTGTAATACTGTTCATTACCCACAAGTATTAAAAGTATTGTGACATAATATAATTTGGGGTATAAAAATTTATATTTTAAAGTAAAAAATGTTACTTTATGGCA
>CANISK010000050.1 GCA_947470205.1 Neisseriaceae bacterium
CATTGATTCTTTATTGTTTGCTGTATTTGGAGGCATTGTATTTGTACCAATTAAAATGCCACTGCAAGATTTAGCCAATAATTATGATAATTTAAAACAGCACGCAACACATATACTAAATACATACTATCAATCTTAAAACCTATTTAGATACTAAAGTGGGGTTCTGAGATATATACTTTGATAAATACATATGAATTTAGAGGTAATACTATGCAGGGTCATCTCATTAAAGTAGTGACCCCTAAAAAGCTATACGAATTGCCAAGCAAAAATATAACAATGATAAATGTAACGTTGTAGTTATCTTAGATAGTGTAGGTAATTGCCCTATGTGACATTATTATTTAATCCATCTTTAACAACCGCCAAAAAATAACAGCCTAACTTCAATATGTTAGGCTAATACCAATTTCACTAATTAGATTTATACAACAAGAGTGCCACAACCTTGCTATGCAAGGTTTCGCAATGACAAAGAGTGTAGCTTGATGTGTTTTATTTCTTAGCGTGAGTGACTAATGGTCTTCTAGATTTTTCCTTATTCATAGCACGCATTATAGACTCTGCCTCGTCAAATGGTACTGTGATAAATGAGAATGAATCTAATATACGAATATCTTTTACCTTGCGGGCTGGAGTTTTAGCCTCTATGTTTAGCATTTCTAACAACTTACGCGGATTTAAATCATCTTTTTTACCAAGAGCTATGAAAAGTTTGATTTGATCGTCTAATCTTCCACTATGTTGTCTTTCTTCAAAGTGCCTTGTGTTACTATTATTATGTGAATTTTCTACTAATTCTACATAATGAGCCGGTAAAAATTCATCTCCATGCGTGTGACGTAATAGTGCAGCCAATGCTACCTCAGGATTATGTGTAGACAAAATTGAGGTTGCCAAATCTAGATAGCTTATATGATCTTTTTCTTCAATGATTTCTCCGATAAAAGCAGATAATGCTTCTTTTTTAGCACTAATTACTTCATTAACTGTTGGTGCTTTTTGGCGTTTGATATCGCTTTTTGTCGCTTTTTGAATCCGATTTAATTGATATGCTTCTTTTGGTGTAACAAATGTGATTGCTATACCTTTGTTGCCAGCTCTTCCAGTTCTCCCTATTCTATGAATATAACTTTCGGTTTCATTTGGAATTGAGTAATTAATCACATGGGTAAGATTGCTTACATCTATACCACGAGCCGCCACATCTGTTGCAACTAAGATATTGATTTTTTTACTTTTAAAATTTGCTAAAGTTTTATTGCGCATAGATTGAGTAACGTCTCCATGAATAACATCTGTAGAATATCCACGAGATTTCAATAGCTCAGTTATTTCATCTGCTTCATTTTTAGTTTTTGCAAAAATAATACCGTAAAAATCTCGCTCAAAATCCAATACCCTACATAAAGTTTCAGATTTATCCGATTGCCTTACTTCAAAATATATTTGCTCTGTAAGATCTGGGGTTGAATGGTTATTTTCTACTTTCAAGATTTTATAATTTGTCATGTACTTTTTAGCGATATCTAAAATAGATCTAGGCATAGTCGCCGAGAAAAATAACATCTTTTTAGTGTCGTTAGAGCGTTTTAAAATGTTTTCAATGTCGTCAACAAAACCCATATTGAGCATTTCATCCGCTTCGTCTAATACAAAAAAATCAAGCTGAGAGATGTTTAATACTTTACGCTCTAATAAGTCTATTATTCTCCCTGGAGTGCCAACTATAATATCAATACCACGTTTAATGTTCTTGATTTGTTGGTCTATGGATTGCCCACCGTACACCGGTAATACGCGTAATTTTCTACCAAATAATAATGAATATATCTCATCTGAGACCTGATTAGCAAGCTCACGGGTTGGAACTAAAATTAGAGCTTTAGTTACACCGTTTTCTGATTTTAATGTTTCTATAATTGGAATTGCAAAAGCTGCTGTTTTACCGGTTCCGGTTTGAGCTTGACCAATGATATTTGATTGTTCTTGTAGAAACTCCGGAATAACTAGCTCTTGAATAGCTGTTGGTGTCTCAAAACCTTTTTTAGATAAAGCCGCTAGCGTTTCTTCGCTAATTCCTAAATCTTTAAATTTTTTATTTTGCATTGTATTGTATATGTCCTATTTTAAATTAAAAAGGGTTCCCGAAAATGTCGTATATTTTTAATATTTTGATGAACCCGCTTTGTTAAGAAATAGACTGCTTGTAGACTTCTGGGGTCATTCGCAAGGAACGACACACGCCATCTACATGGAAGCTGTCTTTTATAAATTCACCATCGGTTCAAAAATATTTAAATTAACTTCACGAACACCACAGGAACCCAATTAGTATTTTACCATTAAAATACTATTGTAATGTAAATAACTATATGCAATTTTAGCTAATTTAAATATGAGGAGCTATTTTGGTATACCAAGAGCATCAGCCGCTGCATTACTAATCACGCCTCCATTTGAGGTATCCCAATGGCTATCCCATAACATCACACCACCCACATCATAGTTATATTGACTGGATAATAATTTAATTGAATTGCTTAGCACATCTGGTGGAGTATAATAACTTGAACCTCCTGCGGAAGTTGATGCTATTACCCCAATAATTAATTTATCTTCCGGTACTCCTGGATATATAGAGGAAGGAATTGGGGCAGGATTTGGATTATACGTGCTAGGTATACCAACATGATTTCTCCAATTTAAATACACATCGAGCACATAATTTTGAGTTCCACCGGCAAATCCATCATACCAATCATTATAAAATTGTGGCTGAACATAATCTATTGCATCAATGCCATCCCGAATAATTGGTACAAAATAATTATACGCACCCGAGATGGCGGTATAATTTTGCGTTTGTGAGACTGTTAAATCCTCTGGGCTCACAATAATCAATTTACGTGGTGAAGAACCGAATTTGCCATCTAAAGCGGTACGCAAATTATTAATCACTTGAGCTACTGTTTCTGGTGGTGTAAGATAGGCTTCAATATCAAGATCCACTCCATCTAAATGATAAGAATCTATAATATTTATAACACTATCAATAAAATTTTGTTGATGAGTTGCATCTTGAAATATAGCACTCCAATTACCATTTTGTCCACCAACAGAAATTAATACTTTTTTTCCACTGTATTGCCAACCATTAATTAATGTTCCTACATTTATACCTGATGGTTGTAATATATCGACAGGATCAATTACTACAGAACCATTTGGGGTGGAATTGGCAAATGCCATTATCACGTGAGTGGCTCTAGGATTCACATCATCTCCATCTGACTGACCACAATAACTACCACTAAATCCACACCAAAATATACTTAATACTTTTTTACCTGACGGAGTTGGTGGGGTTACTTTTGGTTCAAATTTAGCAGTTAAATTTAATCCACTAATCATTTTTTGCGGTTGAATTACAATTGGATTGGTTTGGTATTTATCGCTATCTACCTGCACTGTAAGACCAGTCATTAGTCCAAGTAATTGATACCTATATTGCTTATTACCTTGAATGGTTGGGTTTACATAATCATAATCGTTAGTTGAATCCTTGATGGTAACGATGCCATTATCGTTACCAACTAACCCAGATACCGATAAATCAACAGGGACAATGCCATCTGGATGTGTCATGTTTATTGTAAGTGGTGTAGTCAAGTCTTTTGTTATTAATAGATCCAATGATTTTGACAACTTACAATAACCATTATTTTCTAATACTGGATTGGCAATACCCTGCATTAGTTGTACTGTATATTTCCCAGCCGATAAACCTTCAAGAGTTTTAGTTTCACCTTGTGAGATATCTATCGGGTATGTTGTTGCGTTATCGTTACTCGATATCTTCACATGTAATGGTTTGGTGTAATCTTTAAGACATTCATTTAAAGTAATTTTTACATTACCACTTGGATCTATATTTGGTGCATATGATACCTTAACTTCTTGAGTTGTATCCTTTGTAACATTAACTTTAGCATCGCTTGGATCGTATGTAATTTTTGTATTATTTATCACCGTTGCACTAATTTGATCATCAGCAGCAACAGGTATATCGTTAAGTAATTGAGTATACTTCCCACCAATCTGACTGGAGGGAATTGTAAATGACTGAACAAGACTACCATTCTTGGTATTAACTTTAACATTAATATCACTGCATGTAATTTTTTTGCAATCAAGATCTTTTGTGTCAACAACAACATTAATACTGCCATAATCTACTGGCGGATCATTGCTTATAATCTCCAATGTATTATTTGCCTCGTTAATATCAAAGTGCATGTTGTCTAATGTAAACTCACCCAAAAAAGTAAGTGATTGTTTGGCGCTCAACATTGGCTTACCTTTTGTAGTTGGGTCTGCAAAACTAAAATGACCAATTTGTCTGTTGTCTGAACCACTTGTAAATGTTAGCATAATACCACTTGGAACTTGAAATGATGAACTAATAGCCACAGGCTTACCTTGTGTATCTTGTGAAACGAAGACAGCAGTATTTTGTGATAAATCAACATCATCGTTACAGTCATTCTTGAGAACCAATGTGCTTTTAATCTGCCCATTGGCACTACTAGCATCACTAACATTTAATGTACCCTCTAAGCATTTACTACTAGAGAATAATCGCATAGACCTATCCATGTGTAATGGTTTGGCGAGGATATTTCGAGGATTGCCTCCTGTAGCGCTTGTGCCACCACTACCACCACAGGAGGTTAGCAAAAACACACAAGTTATCTAGAGGATATTTATAAATAGTATCTGTTATCATTTAAATTCTCCATTTACATGTGCGCTATATCAGATATTAAGTAACACGATTATTTTTGTTATCATTTAACATTTAATACTTTATTCATTTCCATGCAATCCATTGTAGAATGAATTGGCAAAAGTTAAAGGAGGAAAATTTAAACCACTGCAAGTGGCACTCATTGGTGAGCCAGGCGTATCATGATCATAAGCCCAGTAATGTAACCCAGCTAATTTATTAGTGACAACCCATTGTGCCAATTTGGTTGCATCATCAGGGTAAAAGATTTCATCGCTCGTATCGTTCACACCAATCATAGGGGTTAGTTCAATTCTACTGTATGGTATATTCCATTTATTGTGTAAATTTTTTGCAGCTTGAATTGCACTTGCACTCATGTCACATTTATTATCCACAACAACACAATTTGTTGGAATTGCTTTGCCATAATCCATAGTCATTAAGTTAACGATATAATTTTTTAAACCTAATCGATCAGCAGTATTTAAAACTTTCTGACCAGCATCAACAATGCTAACTTGAGTATCAGTACTATCTGCCAACGTTGGTAAAGTAAAACTAATGCGTAAAGCTGGATGTACTGACTGAGCATTAACCAAGGTTGAAATTAAACTATTTAATTCTTCATCCGTTAGTCCTACCTCAATGTCAAAATCTATGCCAAGCATATAAGGAGACATAAAAGTATTGATAAACTCTAGCATGCCTTGATTTGTACTACAAGTAAATTTACCAGCTTCTCCACCCGTTGATATAATATAACCTATCTTGGCATCCACAAAGGCTTGCACATTTCCTGCAACAATAGCGACTGGTGTCATACCTGCCCAATTTTCAGAACCACATGCACCAGTTGCAAATGCCCAAGTTATTGCAGATACACTATTGGGTAAATGACCTATTAATGGGGAGAGTGCAGGGACATTTACTAAAGTTGATATCACGCCAGTATTCCAGTTCAGATTTGTTCCAACATCTTTATATGGACTGTAGATAAAACCTGATGGATGAGGGGTGATTGGATTGTAAGTAACATTTACATCTGTACCACTTTTATCAATTACTGCTGGTGTAACTACTGGGGTTGAATATCCAGATACACTTGATGGATTAATAGCAACAGCCTCATTTTCCACAAATGTATATGAACCATTTTGCAAAGTATCTGAAAGATACTTAAAATTATTAATAGTGTTACCAGTAAAATTTACTGAAGGGGTAACTGCTTTAGAATCCAATCCGGTAACTGTAAATTTAGCAGCAAAGAGTTTATTGCTTTCAACTGGATTATAATTTAATTGTTTATCAATGGTTTGTCCCGCTTTTAGTTCAAATGTAGGGGTGTTTGGTATATTATAATAAATGCCACTTAGAGGGTCACCTATTCCCTGAACTGTGATATGATATTTATCATTAGCATTTTTAGATGTAAAAACATAACTACCATCCATATTCATAAGCTGAGTATAAGATTGTAGATTTGTTTCATCAACTAAAGATACAGAAATACCAGTAATGCCTTTTAAAGTATTGTAATCATCTGGATTTTGAATTTTATTAAGAATAACATTAATATTTCCAATGGTCGCAGGTTGATTATATATAAATGTTATTTTCGCAGGAACCTTGTCACCAGTTACACTTACAGATGCTGGTGTTATTTGAGCCGTAGTATCATGTGGCATATTTTTAACTGTAAAATTATACACCCCTGGATTTAAATTAGTAAATTCATAAGACATGGTTTTATCTTTAAAAGGGTTGTAGTGAATTTCTTGTGGCACAAGCAATCCCTGATTATAAAGTGTTACGGTTATGTCGCAAGCAGTTGATGTGCTACATACTGAGCTTAACCTTTCACCGTCTAGATTTAATAATATAGAACCTTTGTCGGAAGGTGGTGGTGGCGGTGGCGTATCGCCATCTAACGTTAGTGAATCAAGGGTAGCTGTATTTATTGGTCCACCTAATTGATATTGAACACTAAACTGTTGTGTTGCGTTATATGGAACATTTGCCCATCCACACCAAGGATTCTCATTACATGCGGGGCTAGTTATACCGATCAATAAATTGTCTGCATCAGTATTTACAACCACTGTCGCATAAGGTGAACCCAATTGTGATGTGTTATTATATTGAGCCCCAACTCCAGAGATGGAGTTATTATTAATTTTCAAACCTTTGGCAATAACTTTTATATTCATGCTTTGACCGGGTGAATCTGTTGGTTTTGTAGAATCTGGACAAACATTTTTTAGCGCATAAGATAATGCAAAATTTGAATTCCATTGACCAGATGTGTAAGTTAAAGTATAATTTTTTCCGTTGCCCATGTCTTGCAACGCAAAACATGATTTAGTATCTTTTAATGATGCCTGACTTAAACTATTTTTTCTTGTACCATCTTTATTAAAAAAACTTTTCACGCCTAATGATATTGGTGTGTCAAGTTGAATTGCGCTTGGCACTGTTATTACTTGTGCATTCGCTGGTGTGGGTGATGGAGTGGGTGAACTACCGCCACCACTACTACCACCACTTCCGCCACATGCGGATAATATTGAAACTAGGATTAACGAATATATGAGATTGTGTTTCTGACTACGCATGTTTGTGTCCTTTTATAATAACGTGACATCAGTAGGTAGTAACTAAAGAAGAGTGTTTGTTGGGTAATGAAATGAGTAAAGTAAAATTTTAGCTAATTTATTATAATTTTACCCCATGAGATTGATGATTGGCAAATATTTTTTATTTAATTACAATTATGCTTGAAGTATTTGGAAAGTGGTGTGCATTCAAATGTAGTTAAATCTGTATATATGGCAATCTCAATTGATAATGATTTTAATTGCGTGAAGCTATTGTGTAGATTTATTACTTTGGCGGGAATAGAAATTGCCATTTTTAATGCATCAAGGAGAGAAATATTACAAGCAGTAACACAGTTTTTGATAGACTCCGGCATAGAAATATTGGCTCCTGCCAATGTACCGTTTACATCTATGCATTTTTTATCGCTAACAAATATAGTTTTATCGGCAAATTTAAATTTGGCGATGTTTACTCCAAGGGGGGTGACTGCATCTGTTACTATGTATAGTTTATCTTTTTTGATTTTATGTAAAAGCTCTATGTTTGCTGCATCTACATGCATAAGATCTGCAATCACACCACCGTAACAACCACTATTCATAATCGCCCCCACGACCCCAGGGTGTCTCCCCAATAATCCACTCATTGCATTAAACACATGAGTGGCAGTTTTAACCCCACTATCAATAGCATTTTTTGCGGTTTTATAATCTGCATTTGAGTGCCCGATGGACAATATAACACCTTTATTTTTTAATTGTGTGATTTGCTCTATGGTAAATACTTCTGGTGCGATAGTTAGTTTTACTGGGAATTTATGTGCATATTCTGCTATATAGAGCAAATCCTCATCTTTTGGATTTATAATATATGTATCATTATGAATACCATGTTTTTGATGTGAAATATATGGCCCTTCCAAGTGAATACCCACCACACCTTTATGCATACCATAAGTTTTAATCCATTTATCCACTATATCTAATGCTTTTTTAATATCATCTAGTGTGGTAGTAATAAGAGTGGGCAAAAAACTTGTAGTGCCAAATTTAAGACACGTGTCGTACATTATTTGTAATGCATCAAATGAGATATCATCATTAAATAATACCCCGCCACAACCATTTAATTGTAAATCTATAAACCCAGGACTAATCACACCATCACCCAAATTGATAACATCTTTGGTGTCTGTGGTGTATTCTTTGATGGCAAAAATAGTGTTATTTTGTATCTGTAATAATTTATTTTCTAATAAGTTATTACCATCAAAAATATATTTAGCGGTAATATTTTTTATTTTCATGATTTTATTCTCATAATTTTATTTCTTTAAATACTTTCTCACATATATTTAAGGTATTATCAATAACTTCATCTGTATGAGCATGTGACACGAAACCAGATTCAAATAAAGCTGGTGCAAAAAATACCCCGTAAGACAAACA
>CANISK010000051.1 GCA_947470205.1 Neisseriaceae bacterium
GGTAAACGTGTCCGCCCTATTTTAACTATCCTATGCGGTAAATTGGTTGGATATTCAAATGGTATTTTATTGCATAAAATGGCTGCGATGATAGAATATATTCACACTGCAACACTACTACACGATGATGTGGTAGATGGTTCTGGCATGAGAAGAGGTAGGCAAACTGCAAACAAATTATTTGGCAATGCTGCATCTGTGTTGGTGGGGGATTTTATCTACACCAGATCTTTTCAGATGATGATAGAAAGTAACTCATTAGAAATCTTAAAGGTAATGGCAAATAGCACCAACAAAATTTCCGAAGGGGAGGTATTGCAGTTATTAAATATTGGACGAATAGATATCACCGAAGAAGATTATTTCAATGTTATTTATTCAAAAACTGCAGTATTATTTGAGGCAGCGGCTTTTGTGGCTGGGATTGTGGCAGATATTACAGAAGATAAAATTAAGAACCTTGCAAATTTT
The DNA here is from genome assembly GCA_947470205.1 of Neisseriaceae bacterium. Taxonomy (GTDB): domain Bacteria; phylum Pseudomonadota; class Gammaproteobacteria; order Burkholderiales; family UBA11063; genus Aquella. Next base: position 472 of record CANISK010000051.1, read on the forward strand.
TCCAAACATTTGGGAATTGCATTTCAAATAATTGATGATACGCTTGATTATGTTGGACAAGTGGAGTTAATTGGTAAAAATCTAGGAGATGACTTAAAAGAGGGTAAAGTGACATTACCTCTGATATACCTCCTGAATCATCATCAAGATATAAATGAAGTAAATATTATCAAAATGGCAATATCAAATCCACAAAATGCAAATATTCAACAAATAATTGATATTATTCTAAAATCAAATGCAGTAAATTACTGTGCAAGAATAGCTAAAGAGCACATAGATAAGGCATTGATAAATATTCACCCATTTCCAAATTCACCATACAAGGATGCATTAATTAATCTTGCAGAGCAATCAATAAAACGCTGTCAAACAGTATAAAATCCAAATGGTTCCAATTGATATTAGTATGTGATGTCTAATATTTCATATTCACGAGTTCCATTGGGTGTAAAAACTTCAACAACACTACCAATATCTTTACCAATCAAACTTTTCGCAACAGGGGAATTAATTGATATTTTAGATTGCTTTAGATTTGCCTCATCATCCCCGACGATTTGATATAATGTTTGGATGTCAGTATTCATATCTAGAATACTAACAGTAACACCAAATACCACACGACCATCTTGATGAAGAGTTTTTGGATCAATAATTTGAGCCAGACTTAGTTTACTTTCAATTTCTTGAATTTTACCCTCTACAAAGGCTTGCTTTTCTTTTGCAGCATCGTATTCAGCATTTTCAGAAAGATCACCATGGCTACGAGCCTCAGCGATAGCTTTAACAATCGCAGGGCGTTCTTTAAATTTTAATCTTTCTAGTTCCGCCTCAAGTTGTTTGGCGCCATTGACTGTCATTGGGTAGGTTTGCATTGTCATAATAAAAATTCAGTAAAAAATAAATTATAAGGGATTTGCGATCATATAGGTAATTACTTTAATGCGAATTTTGATCTAAAAATCCTGTCATTCTAACTTGATTAGGAATCCATGTTTTTATTCTTATACTGGATTCCCGCTAGCAGAGGGAATGACAATTAACCTATTGCTTTGATTGAATTTATTTTAGATCAAAATTGACATTTTAGAAATAAATCCTAGCGGATTTGGGTCGGCAATGGGACTCAATAAATCTCAAATTAATATAGTATATATTTTACCATATTTGACTTTATTCGTTGTATTATTCTTCACCTCACCCGATGCCAATTATTTTCTAAAATTTTGTCGCACCTTATTCTACAATTTGCGAATTTTACATTAAATGGAAAGTTATCTTGTGTATAGATCTTCAAAACAGCATTTGCAATAATTTCCAATTCTGGATATTTCTGACTTAATGTAGATAAATCCTCGTATGATTTTTTTATAAATTCAATGCTAAATTCAGCGTCAGGGTCCCATCCAGAAATAATGTCATCATCAGAATAATACATTCCAATAGTGTACAGATCATGTCTATCAGCTATTTTTATGAATTCATCTGGTTGTATATCATTGAAATTTTCTAGAGACTTATGTTTGACAGAATGGTCTATAATACGGCCTGCCATAGTGAGTAGCCTTTTTTCTAATGGTGTAAATTTGTCGTATTGTGTGGGATCAACTTCTAAAAATGGCAGAATGTGGTAACTAAGGATATCATAAGGCATTTTCCAGAGCTTTTTATTGTCACCTATTTGATTATTTTGTTGTGATGTTTTTTTGTGTGTGATTGCTAAAATTAATACCTTGTATCATAATGAACATTCAGTAAAAAATAAATTATAATGGGTATTTAAATAAATTATTACATAATTTCGGTGAATAGATTAATTTTTCACCGAAACTATATTTATTTGCAGTTGCAAAAATAATCGATAGATTATTGAGCTGCTGGAGCGTCTGCTTTAGGAGCATCAGTTTTAGCGGCGTCTTTTTTAGCTGCTTTTTTGTGATGATGTTTTTTTGTAGCTTTTTTTGTAGCAACATCAGATTTTTGTGCTGGAGTAACTGCTGCTGCAGTAGTAGCTTCAGTAGCAGCAGGAGCAGTAGCGTGAGCATCAGCAGGCATAGCATCAGCAGCAAAAACAGAAGAAGCAAAAACACCAGCAACTAATATAGCTAGCAATTTTTTCATAATATTTTCCTTTGTGAAAATTAAATTAAATAAATCAAATAAAGCAAACCTAGTAAATGTTTATTGGCAAACACACATGTGTGCACAGTAAAACACAACTGTGCCAAGATTATATCATAACTATTTTAATAGTGCAATTAAAAATCATTAAAAAATTTATTTTTTCTACTATTATAAAAAAATCTTTTTAGAATAGTGCCGTATTTAGTATTGTCGATAGGTCCAATTCCTTCGGTGACGATATTAACATTTTTATTGGCGAGTGTTTGAAATTGACTACTAATGCTACCCGTCAATGGTTCGCATGCACCATATATAACACGCCGCAATCGTGCATTGATAATTGCACCAATGCACATCAAACATGGCTCTATAGTGACATATATATCGGAATGATTTAATCTATAGTTACCTAAAGTTCTTTGCGCTATTTGTATGGCATTGATCTCGGCGTGAGCCGTAACATCACATTTTGTAATTGTTTCATTATGTCCATAACCTATGATATTATTATCAAAAACTACAATTGCCCCAATTGGTACTTCATTGTACTGTAGTGCTTGCTCTGCTTCATATAGTGCCATATCCATGTATTTATTGATAATATTGCGAGAAAGCGGTAAATAAGTTGGTGGGATATTTTTGTATTGTTGTATTAATTGTTTTTTAAAATCTGCATCAAGATTAGATATGTTGATATTGTTATGAAATGCATATAATTCAAAAAGTGCATCATAACTCAGAGATGGAAATTTATCACGCAACCATTTAAATAATTGCAAATAATCAATATTTTTCATATCAGATAAATCAATGTTTATCTCTTGTATTCGTTGCTGCAAATAAAATGATAAATTATTCATAATGGCAGGATAAATTGTTTTCTTAAAATAGTACATTGCTTGTCATTCCCGAGTAATCGGTAATCCATGCCCTATAATGTTTCTATCAAAATCACCTTATATATTATACGTTATACATTGATTTTAAATTTACATAATGTGTTGCAGAATACATTAAGAATTCTATCTCGTCAGGAGTTAGTTGTCTAATTTGTTTCACTGGATTGCCTAAATAAAGGTAGTTAGATTCAATTGTTTTATTGGGTGGAACTAAGCTCCCAGCTCCCAATATTACATTCTTTTGAATTGTAACGTTATCAAGTATGGTGCTCCCCATCCCAATCAAAACGTTATCATGAATGATACATGCATGTAAACATGAGTTATGCCCAATGGTGACATTATTTCCAATAACAAGAGGTGTTTCGGGTGCATATTTAGAACCATGTGTTACATGTAACATGGTCAAATCTTGTATGTTGGTATTATTGCCGATATTAATATGGCTTACATCCCCTCTAATCACCACGTTACACCATACTGATGTATTGGCACCAATTGTGACTTTACCAATTACAACCGCACTTTCATCAATATAACAAGAATTATGAATGTTGGGCGTAATACCATTAAATTCACGAATATTTTTCATTATCCCGACACCTTTAATAAATTTTGTAGTGCAGTTAGTCCATCCTTAAGCTCAGCATCGTTAAGTTTTATATTTTTTAATTGGGAGTTATCAATAATATTATTATCACCCATTTCTTCAATGAATCGAGAGCGTTCTATTTTGCGAAGCTCTCCGCCTTGCTTTTTTTCATTAGCATAGCTAATCGTAAGTTCATATTGGGCACGAGTAACCCCCACATACATAAGACGTCGTTCTTCCTCAAGCCTATTTTCATGATTCATCGCCTCATGATGAGGGATAGTACCTTCCTCGCACCCAATCAAATACACGTACGGATACTCAAGACCTTTAGATGCATGTAAAGTGCTGAGATGCACAGCGTTTATTTCTTCAGGTTTTTGGTTGCTTAGGAGATTAATTAATGTAATCATCTGCACCATATCAGTAAGATTCTTATTATCTGCAGATGCTTTTTTATCAAGCCAACCAATAAAAGTCAATACATTTTCAAAACGTTTTTTAGCATTTTTTTCGTTATCGCATTCATATAAATATGCTTCATATTGAATGGAACTCACTAATTCATTTAAAATTTCACTAACTTCTACTTTTTGCATTCTAAACTGAAGGTTATTGATAAATGTACCAAATTGTAATAGTTCATCTAATTGGTGATCCTTGCAAATAACCGCAAACCCTTCTTCAAAAATACCAGCAAACATGGATATTTTCCTTACACTTACGTAATTTGCTAATTTCTCAATTGCTTTTTGTCCGATACCACGTTTTGGTGTGGTAACGGATCTTATAAAAGCTGCATCATCATCATCGTTTACGATCAATCTCAAATACGCTGTGATATCTTTTATTTCAGCTTTTTCAAAGAAAGACTGCCCACCAGAGATAATGTATGGAATATGATGATTGCGAAGTGCTTGCTCTATTAAACGAGCTTGGTGATTGCTACGATATAAAACCACGTAGTTAGAATATTTGGTATTATTTTTGATGTTATGAATATTTAGTTTACTAATGATCGTATTTGCTTCAATTTCATCATTTTTGCAGGGTATTATATTAATCTGGTTGCCAGTTCCAAGTTTACTCCAAAGGTTTTTATTGAATAATTTAATATTATTTTTAATAATATTATTCGCAGCATTTAATATAGTTGTAGTGGAGCGGTAGTTTTGTTCAAGTTTTATGACAGTTAAGTCTTTAAAATCAGTCTGTAGATTTTCCAAGTTAGTCACATTAGCCCCACGCCATGCATATATGGACTGGTCATCGTCTCCTACAGCACTTAACATTTTACTGCGCATTATTAGTAATTTAACTAGTTGATATTGACAAGTATTTGTATCTTGGTATTCATCAATTAAAAGATAACGTATTTTTTGTTGCCATTTATATAAAACTTCTTGATTAGTGTTAAATAGCATATATGGTAAATAAATTAAATCATCAAAATCTACTGCATGATAAGCTTTAAGTGTTGCATCATATGATGAGTATATTTGCGCCATTTCTTTTTCTAATCCATCAGTTACCTGAGACAACACTTGTTGTGGGTTTAATAATTGATTTTTCCATAAAGAGATCTGGGATTGAATTTTTTTGATAAATGGCTTATCATGTGCTTTACTGATATCACTAATGATTTTTAAAGTATCATAGCTATCTAGAATAGAAAATGAAGATTTTAAATTTAATGCGCCACATTCAGATTTTAATATTCGTAAACCTAACGAATGGAAAGTGGTAACAGTGAGTCCCTTGCCGTCAATTTGTGCAGTTTTTAAAAGTAAATTGGTGCGTTCTAGCATTTCATGTGCTGATTTGTTGGTAAATGTAATCGCCGTGATGTTTTTAGGGTTAAAATTACATTCTTTGATCAAATAGGCAATTTTGGTAGTGATGACTTTTGTTTTACCAGACCCAGCCCCAGCTATAATCAATAACGGAGTATGAATATGTTTAACGGATAAAAGTTGTTCTTGGTTGAGTTGGGATAATATATTATTCACAATAACCAATGTAAAATATGTAAATATATAAAAGATATTATGCCACAAATCGGCAAGGTTAATACCCATGCAATTACCATATTTTTTATTACATTAGTATTTATATTAAGACTATGGGATGTACCAGCGCCCATTATAGAGCCAGATACAGCATGAGTAGTACTAAGTGGCATACCAAGTTTTGCCCCAATAAATAACAAAGTAGCAGAGCTGATTTCAGCTGCAAACCCACTAGATGGCTTAAGCTTTGCCACTCTAGTGCTAAGTGTTTTGATGATTCTAATTCCACCTGCAAATGTACCAGATGCCATACAAATCGCACACAGTAAAATTACCCATTTTGGTACTGCAATATCACTAATGAGGTTAAAATGAAATAATGTGAGAGTAATAATTCCCATAGTTTTTTGAGCATCGTTAGCGCCATGACTAAAAGATAAAAAAGCGGTAGATACCACTTGAAATTCACGAATAAGATTATTAGTTTTTCTTGGCTCTTTATTATTGTGTAAAAATTTATTTAGACTTAGTGCAATAGTTCCAGCTACAATAAATCCAAGCAGAGGAGAAACTATCATAGGGATAATAACCTTATGCATAATTGCCACATAATTCACACTGTGAATATTGTTGTTGTAGATAATCGACCCAATCAACCCTCCAATGAGAGCGTGAGAAGAGCTAGATGGAATACCAAAAATCCAAGTAACAATATTCCATGTAATTGCAGATAATAGTGCAGATAGTATCACAATTGGAGTTGCAAGATCTGGAGCAGCAAAACCTTTTGCAATTGTAACCGCAACTGCAGTACCGCTTAATGCTCCTATGAGATTAAAAATCGCAGAAATAATAATCGCTTGAAATGGCTCGAGAGATTTAGTGGAAATGGATGTTGCAACTGCATTTGCTGTATCGTGAAAACCGTTAATAAATTCAAATAAAAGTGCAATTGCGATAATAATAATCACCAAGTTAGGGATAGACATAAGTGGCATGTTTATTAAATACTTTCCAATGAAATTTGCATCATAAGATCAGCCGAATTTACTGCAAGTTCAATTGCTGAATCCACGCTTTTATATATTTCTTTAAGCTTTAGAATAGTTAGGGTATCAAATTTGCCTGAATATATTTCATTCATTGCAGATCTAAAGTCATCAATACCATGCTCTTCCAAGTCGTTAATCTGATTTACTGTTGCATCAATTTGTTGCCAATCTCCGTCTTTCATTTTATTGGTACAATCTACTAAAAGTTTAGTAATTACAAGCAGTGTATTGGCACTTTTTATCATACAATCATCAGTATTTGCATCAATTTTATAAATATCTAATTTTGTGCTAATTTTCACAATTCGTTTAGTGAGTTTATTAAAAAAACCAGATAATTCCTGAATATCACCTCTATCAATAGGAGTTATAAACATTTTGCTTAGTGCCTGCAAACAACGTTTGTTTATATCGTTAGCTTTTTGTTTTAATCCGCGAGTATTTGCACACAGTTTTATTAACTCATCTCCATCTTTAGAATTTAAGATTTCAACTAATATTTGGGCAGATTGATATACATTGTCAGATGCTTCCTCAAAAAGGTTAAAGAAAATATCACCTTTACTTGGAATAATTGATTTTATAAATTTTCTTAACATCACACTAACGCCCTTTAAAAATATATACGCTCATTATCTTTAGATTTTTTACTGCGTTGAAATATGAAAAATGAATCCCAATGCATTATATAGTGCATGTTGTCATAATTTTTTATATTTCAACGCAGTAAAAAATCAAAATACTTCGAGTGTGAATTGATCTCATGAGGCGTATCTTAACATATACCACATAAATACATAAAAATTAATTTTTATGTATTGTTATTAATGTTATACTACCGATTATTTAAATTTTTATCTATAGCACCCATACAATGAATTATATTATAATATACATTAATAACAATTACAAGTTTGCCTCTATCTTAGAAAACACCAAATCATCTTGTAGAGTAAATATTATTCCAGAAAATTTACATCAAAAAATTTCCATAAAACAAATTATTATAACACTTAAAACACCTGATATCATAAAATTTATTCCACAGATAGAACTCATCACAAAAGATATAGACATTTCTCTCATATGGGATATGATGGATGATAAAAATACTATTGAAGAGTTGTCTATTTTGTATTTTGGAGATAATTACACTGAAATTCAGATAATAGGGTTATTATTTGCTGTATCTGGTAACCCAATAGAATTTATTGATAACAAAGACGGATCATTTCTAAAGTCCACCATAGAAGAGCAGCAAAAAAAGAGATTTATTTTAGATATCAAACTAAAAGAGCAAGAATTATTTGATAAATATTATACGAAATTAATTAATTTATCAGATCCAAATTTTCCAGTCGGTTTAAATGTAATAAAACTAATACATAAGCCAGATAAACAATCTCAAGAGTATAAGTCATTGATACAAGCTAGTAAATATTTATCATTAGATCCATTGGAATTATTAGTAAAAATAAATATTATTACTGATGTATCTGATTGTCTTAAATCCATTTTTTTATTGGATAATTTTCCACATGGTGTATTTTCATTGAGACAAGACATTAAAAATATTAATTATCAAATAGAGGAAAATCCTAATATTAATATTTTTTCTATTGATGATAAATTTACCACTGAAATTGACGATGCGTTCTCGGTAAATATGGATGGTGA
>CANISK010000052.1 GCA_947470205.1 Neisseriaceae bacterium
CATCATTTCAGTACATCCGTGAGTGATGATGGTGCGACTCATAGTTGAAGTAATCGCATTATTAATAATTTGAGCTGTATCCATGCCACTAATAGTTCTAAAATTCTCACGTATTCTATCAAAGACCACAACAGATTCATTTACTGAATATCCAAGTACAGCAAGGATAGCAGCCAATACTGTGAGTGAAAACTCCCAGCCGAAAAATGCAAAAAATCCAAGGATGATAACCACATCGTGCATATTAGCTAAAATAGCGGCAATCGCAAAACGCCATTCAAATCTAATGGCAAGATATATCATAATACCCACACACACAAATAACACCGCAAGCAAGCCATTTGTTAGAAGGTCTTGACCAACTTCTGGGCCAACAAACTCGGCACTGTTAATCTTAGCGTTTATACCAAGAGGCTTGATAGCTTTAAATACTTGGTTGGAGATTGCGGACGAATCTTGTCCAATTTTATTTGGGAGTCTTATTAGTGCACTATTTGAGGTGCCAAAATTTTGTACTGTAGCATTTGGATAGCCAATATTTTTAATGGTATCGCGAAGTTTATTTACATCTATGGTGGATTGGTATGATACATCCATCAAAGTACCGCCAGTGAACTCAATAGATAAATTTAGCCCACGCGTAACCAGAAAAAATATTGCCAAGAGAAACGTAATAAGAGATATTGATGTCGTAAGTTTGCCATACGACATAAATGGAATATCTTTTTTAAAGTTAAAAAATTTCATGAATAATACCCTGGTTAAAGACGAAGAGTAATACTCGAAGTATTTGGATTCTAGACTAGGCAAAGATAAAACAATTATGACGACGTGGACTAGAGCCCATAAGGAATAATTTTTTTATCTTTAACAACGTATAGAGCCCAAAGACGAAGAGTAATTTAAATATATAATTTTTTGATGCGTCTATTGGTATATAACACAGCAACAATGCCACGAGACACCAATACCGCACTAAACATTGACGTGAGTATACCCAAGCAATGAACTACAGCAAAGCCTTTAATTGGCCCAGTGCCGAAGGCAAGAAGTGCAAGCCCTGCAATTAAAGTAGTAATGTTTGAGTCTAATATAGTTGCAAATGCGTGCTTATATCCATTTTCGATAGCAAGATGAATTTGATTAGTTTTTTGCAACTCCTCCCGTATTCTTTCATTTATCAGGACATTCGCATCAATTGCCATACCAAGAGTGAGGGCAATGGCTGCAATACCAGGTAAGGTGAGAGTGGCTTGTAACATAGATAATACGCTGATAAGCAATAATAGATTTACTGACAACGATACAACAGCGATAACACCAAATACTCGGTAATACACCATCATAAATCCAGTAATTAAGATAAAGCCCCACAATACGGAGTTAAACCCTTTGTCAATATTATCTCGCCCTAAAGATGGGCCAATCGTTCTTTCTTCAATTATATTCATGGGAGCCGCAAGAGAACCAGAGCGTAGAAGAAGAGCGATATCATTTGCTTCATTAACATTCATTGAGCCAGATATCATTACTTGGCCACCAGCAATTTCAGTTCTCACAACGGGAGCGGTGACCACTTCGCTTTTGTTTTTAGTGGTGAGCACCATTGCAATTCTTTTCCCCACATTAGCACGTGTTAAGTCTCTAAATATGTCACTTCCCACGCTGTCTAGTCTTATATTTACAGATGGGTTACCATTTTCATCAAACCCTGGTTGTGCGTTTATGATATTGTCTCCAGTGAGCTCTACATCTTGTTTAATTAAAATCTTACCATGCCCAGCGTTATCAAGCAATTCATATCCATATGGCACACTAGATTGTGAGAGTTCATTTACATTCTCTACATTTTCATTTACCAAGTGCACCTCAAGTGTAGCAGTGCGCCCTATGATATCCTTAGCGCGTGCAGTATCTTGAACACCAGGGAGCTCTACTACAATTCTATCCGTACCTTGTTTTTGTATTATAGGCTCCGTCACACCTAGTTCATTGACCCTATTATGTAAAATAAGGATATTTTGACTCACAGCCATGTCCTTGATTTTTTTTAATTCATTATCTGGAATGGTGAGGGTTAAGTTTGATGTTATATTATTGGTAGTTATTAGTGTGGTTGGAAATTTCTTTTGTATTTGTGTATATGCAACTTGGAGATTTTGATTGTTATCATTATTTCTAAATTGAATATCCAAGCTATTATTGTTAATATTGATTACACCATAACGAATATTGTTATTTCTCAATTCTCTTTTTATATCTATGGTGTATTGATTGAGGGTTTTTTTAATTGCGGCATTGGTGTCAATTGACAATAAGAAATGAACCCCACCCCTTAAGTCCAAACCCAAGAACATTGGCAAAGCGTTTAATCTGGTTAGCCATGTGGGTGTGGCAGATAACAAATTTAATGCCACAATGTAATTATCCCCAAGTGTGGATTGAATGATATCACGTGCTTTTATTTGATTATCAGTATCTTTAAATTTAATTTTTAGAGTGTTGTCCTGATAGATAGTTCCAATAACATTGATATTGTTTATCTGTAGAGAGTTTTTTATTTTATCAAATGTATCAATTCCAACAGCAGCAGCTGTTGAATTGGTTGATATTTGCACCGCAGGGGTCTCACCATAGAAATTTGGAATTGTATAAACAATTCCAATTAATACTCCAAAAATAATAACAATATTTTTCCATAACGGAAATTTTGTCATTTATAGATACCTTTTTCAAATACTTCGATAGTGATAAATTAATTTATTTTGCTGTAGCTAATTCTTTTTCTACTTTGTTAGCAACAGTATTCTTTTGTATTTTAATTACAACATTATCTGCTACTTCTAGTGCAATAAATTGCTCCTCTATTCTAATTATTTTACCAAAAATACCGCTATTAGTAACAATATGGTCATTTTTTTGCAATGCGGAAATCATTTGATTATGTAATTTTGATTTTTTCTGCTGTGGGCGAATTAATAGAAACCAAAATAATATAAATATTACTATCATGGGCAAAAAAGACATAAATTGATGAGTTACGTTTGTTGCGGAGGTGGTAGTTGCAGCGTATGCAGTTGAAAAAAGTGACATGTTGTATAAACTCCTTTATAATAATTGTTATTAGAAAATTAAACAAAATTATAACACAGATTATTATACAACATGTCTTGTATTTAAATTAACATCGTAAATTGACTTAGTACAGGATACATTTTTTATATTGAATTGCCGTCTAGTCTGTAAATTTTAGATCAAAATGCGCATTATAATATTTGAATTATTTGTTTACTGTGATGAAGTTGCTATATTCAGTAGGGCACATAAAAACTATTAACAATTATTCGTAATAATTTAAACAGATCATATGGTGTATTCTCATGACCAACAATACCCTTGAAATATTTAGTTAGATTTTCTGTGCCATCTTCATTATCTAATGTGTTAATAATATTCTTTATTTTTGCAGTGTAATCGGCCTTTTTTACTTGACCTAAGTTTCTATTATTTATATCTGTCCATAGTATTTGAAGTTGATAATCATTTATTTTATTTTTCTTAAGCGCCTTTTCTACCGTACATATAAATTCACCTAATTCAACATAAAAAGTCTCTATAAAGTACTGATAATCAGATAATAAACCATCAATTATCGTCGCCATATTTTCATCCGTACACTTTTTGTTATAATTCTCTAATAACTGATGTATTTTGTTTTTGTGTTGTTCCGGAGATGTTAGCTCATAACCATCCCAACGCTCTTCAAATGTACATTTTGTATCTATATAATTAATTAAATTTAATATTAAATTATATCTAGCAAGTCTCAACCCATCTTTACACTCACTTGAATTTATCCCATCTAATAAATTAGAGGCATTACTTTGATACTGCTCTAGATTGTAATCATTAGAAACATCTTGTTCTATTACCTTTTGCAGCAAACCCAATACTTGATCATCACTATCACTATCACTATTAATTATAATTACAGATTGCGGTGAATTAAGCTGGTTTACTGTCGCATTTGCAATAATTGATGGAAGAAGCTCTTTCATATCTGGACGCAATTTTTTTAAGGTCGATAGATTTCCATTGAGAGCTTTATTTATTGCTTCAGCATGTTCTTTATTTAGAATATCCAATTTTAATATTTCAGCAATCGAAGATACATCTTTATTAATCAAAGGTACATTTATACCGTCGCATAACTCTTCCGAGGATGGTAGATTTTTACTGAGAGTTTGATGTTTTACGTTAAGATTTTTTTTATTTGGAACACTCGATCCCAAGTCCTCAGCAAGCAAAGGTCCATATTTATCATTCTTATGCTGCGCTTCAATTGATGACATATAACAGTACCAGCATGTATCGTCTAAATCATTATTTTTAAATATTGATTTGATTGCAGCAAGTGATATTTTATTTTCATTGAATTTGTTGTCATCTTTTGCTTTATAAGCAATTTCTCCACAACATCCATCAAGCACTAGGTAATATTTCTTCTTGTCATTCTTGGTTTTAATATATAACCCATCTGGTTGATTTGTCGTACATCCATCGTATGAAAAATTGTTAGATTTGACAACAGGAATGCTGTAATTATTATCTCTTGTGACATCATCTTGAGACGACTGAAACATATCAGATACTTTTCTTTTCTGTGATTCTTGATTTTGATTTGATGGTTGATATTGCAGTTTGTGTGAATCAGGTGTTTTCACTATGGTTATTTTGTTCATGTAAGATAGTTCCTGTGAATTATTAGAAAAAGCGAAGCTTTACTTATTTTGTTGGTTGCTTCCCGAGTAGGAAATTATTATATCATATCTTATGCATGTAAACTTTTGTAAAATGTTTATTTTGATAAATCGCAAATTGTACCTTAGTACATGATACATTTTTACATATCACTCTAACTCGATATAAGAATATTACAAACACAGTCATTGCGAGGCTTAAGCCGTGGCAATCCCACACGCAATAAAGCGCAACATCTAAGATATGAGCGCCAGTCATTAAGATTGCCACACCATGATAAATCAGGGTTCGCAATGACTGATTTTAATTACACAACCCAAACAAAAAAGTGATATGTAAAAATGTATCATGTACTAAGAATTGTACAATAAAGATGCGAAAATTAGTCATCATGTCACAATTGCATATGATATAATTTGTTGAAGTCTAATGTATAAAAAGGATTCATAAAATGAAAAATATATGTTTTAAAAATAATGCAATATGCTACATTGCATTATTTTTATTAACTGCTAGCGCTGTTGTATACGGAGATAATAGTCCTTCCAAGTCTGATGCCAGTGCACCAATAAAACAAGAACTAAACTCTCCATTATCTGGCTCAGTTAGATACAGCAATGGTAATTTTGGTGAACCTAAATTAACCGGAAAAAAAGGAGAGCGATATCATACAAAACAAGAACTAACAAAATCTGCACAGTCAACGCCAGTTACCGGATCTTTCTCCTACAGCTCAAGAGATAACGCAAAAACTAAACTCTCCGGAACAAAAGGAGGTAAATATTACAAAACAGAAGATTTGCAAAATGGCCAAAATCAAGCTGATATTGGTAGTAAAGCTGGGAGCAATCAACTTTTTCAATACCCAGAAGATAAATCGCATTAATTTTGATAAAATACTTTGAAAATAACAATATATTGTGTTACAATATATTTATTATCTTTATTGTAATTATGTCTTTTCATCCATTTCCGGTGCTTCTTGTTGTTAGTTTTATTATTTGATAGGAGTTATATAATGTCTAAGTTATTAAAACAATTAATGATGATCGCAGTTGCGGGTTCTATGATGTTGGGATGTTCATCAACCAAACAACCCACGGCAAGTGAACCAGTTGCAAGTGATCCCATGATGATGGATCATGTGGCAAGTACAGATACGCAAACGTTAAATTACAACGCAGTATATTTTGCATTCAATAAATTTGACATTAATGAACACTATAGTGGCATTATTAATGCAAATGCAAATTATTTATCTTCAAATCCAAATGCTAAAGTTACCATCATTGGCGGAACTGATGATATTGGTTCAGTAGCATACAACATGGCATTAGGTCAAAAACGTGCAAATGCAGTTAAAAAATCTTTAATTGCATTGGGTGTGCATAAAAAATCCATCCATACAGTATCTTATGGTAAAAATAATGCTAAATATCCAAATGATGATGACCACAATCGTTCTTTAAATCGTAGAGCGGATATCGTTTATAAAGATGCCGCACCTATGGGGTACGGTCATGATAAAAATGACTTACCTACTGTGGATAGCAAATTTTATTCAGGTACAGCAGAACAAGGTATTCAATAAGCATTATGAAGCTATTTAATATAAATAGCACAATCATAGTAAAAAGTTTGTTAGTGATTGTACTTGCAAACTTTTTATTAATGGGATGTGCGGATGATCAGGCAAGGGCGGGACTTGCAGATACAGACATAAGAGTGTCACAACTTGAACAAAATGTGGGTGTATTAAATAATAAAGTAGCTAATCAAAAATTAGTAGATCTAATCAATAAATTAGATGATTTACAATCACAAATAGATCAATTAAACGGTGCTGTAGCATCATTACAACACAATCAACAGTCATTTCAAGATACGCAAGCGCAATTAAATCAAAATATAGAGCAAAAGCTAGAAAGCTCCATGACGTTTTCTCAAACAACTAATGTGCAATCAGATAATGATGAACGCAATCAACTGGTAGGCTCAGTAAAAAAAATTAAAGCACGTAATTTTAGCGGTGCAATTAAGCAATTAAATGTACTGATTGCACAATCCAAACACGCAGATGTTGTTGGAAGTGCAAGCTATTATCTAACTATTGCGTATGCCGCAGACGGTCAATATAAAAATGCCATATGGGTTGCCCGTAAATTTATCAATGAAAATCCAAAAAGCCCAAATGCTCCAGATGTTTTATTTACTTTATATTTATCCCAACAACAGTTAGGTATGAAAAAATCTGCCGACAATACTGCTGATATATTAAAAAAATCATATCCAGATAGTGCTGCTACGAAAAAGCTTTTGAAGTAAACCATGCTTATTGTTGTTAAATTTAAACTAAGAAAAAATCTAGATACTTCGAGCATATATTAATGATTTGAAAGATAAATATGATTGATAAGAATGGTTATCGATTAAATGTTGGTATGATTCTAATAAATAATCAAAATCTGGTTTTCTGGGGCAAGCGAAAAGGTGAAGATTCTTGGCAGTTTCCCCAAGGTGGATTACATGAAAATGAGACCATTGAAGATGGTATGTTTCGTGAATTAAAAGAAGAACTAGGGCTCCCAAAGGAGCACGTGCAAATCATTCACCATACACAAGATTGGCTTTATTATGATGTACCAGCAATATACAATAGACCAAATAATCATGGCTATAAGGGGCAAAAACAAATATGGTATTTATTATTATTAACCGGTAAAGATCATCACATTAATGTTAAGTCTCATGTAGAACAAGAGTTTGATGCATGGAGATGGATTGATTACTGGACGACAGCAGAATCGGTAATTAGTTTTAAACGCAATGTTTATCAGGCGGCGTTAAATGAGCTGTCAAATTATTTGCCAAAAATTTAACAAACTAAAACAAGAATTCCCCCACCTCAACCCTTAAATCGTAGTTGGTAGGTTGGTTAGATGAATTGTTTGCAAAATTTATTTTGCACATATTTGATGGATTGTGTTATAATTCAGTATGTAAACTAATAAAGTTATATCATACAATGGAATTAAGAACAAATCAACATTCAGTATTTAGGTTAAACTATCACCTTATAATGTGTATAAAATATAGAAGAGAAGTATTAAATGCTGAAATTAGTGAATATTTACGTGAAATATTCGTAAAAATATCGAATAGTTATAATATAACTTTAGTAGAATGGGAGCATGATAAAGATCATGTGCACTGCTTGTTTGAGGCTCACCCCAAGAGTGAATTAAGTAAATTTATAAATGCATATAAAAGTGCGTCAAGTAGATTGGTAAAGAAAGCATTTCCAGAACTTAAAAATAGTTTATGGAAAGATTCCTTTTGGTCGCAGTCTTTTTGTTTGATGACTGTAGGTGGTGCACCATTGTCAGTAGTTAAGGAATACATTCAAACTCAAGGGCAACCTAAATAATGACCACCAAATACAATAAAGCATATAAGTTTAGGTTGCTACCCGATAAAGAGCAGGAAACATATTTTGCTAAGTGTTTTGGTTGTGTAAGGTTTATTTGGAATAAGCTGTTATCGTACTCAGATAATTACTACAAGGAACATGGTAAGACTGGATATACCACTCCTGCAAAATATAAATCTGAATACGAATGGTTAAAAGAGGTTGACTCACTAGCCTTGGCTAACATACAATTAAACTTAAGAAAAGCATATCAGACGTTTTTCAATAAAAAAGCTAAATTTCCCAAATACAAATCAAAAAAAGATACCAAGCAAAGTTATACGACGAATAATCAGGAGGCAAGTAATGCAATTAGGAATGCAGAAAGTAAATTGCATAAATTAAGTCGAAGTATATCACGCAAAGTAAAAGGTAGCAATAATCGCAACAAGGCAAGGCTTAAATTAGCCAAATGGCATGATAAAGTAAGTAATATGCGAAATGATTTTTTGCATAAGTTAAGCTTTAGATTGGCAAATAGCTATGATGCGATTATAGTTGA
>CANISK010000053.1 GCA_947470205.1 Neisseriaceae bacterium
AAATCGCTGTATGAAGCACAAAATGGAGATACAATAAATACCACTATTTCTTCAAGCAATCTAACGAGAATTGAAATTGAGGGTCAAAAGATTATTAAGGATTTTAGCTCGGCTAATATTTCTAAAAAAATCACTCAGCCATTAGGACAAATTTACTTAATTCCTAACACTAATACAAGTTTTAATTTATTTGTTGTAAGTGATACTGGTAATACATATAACTTGCATTTAACACCATCTAAGACGTACGCCGGAGATTCTATTATCATTAAACCTGCAGAATCTAAAAAGATTCATATTAGTAAGAATCAAGTGGATACTTCAGGATATATCAGAAACATTAATTATTTACTGCAAATCATGTTTTTAAATAGTAAAGATGATGGTCGTTATAATGTGAGTGAAATCAATCAAACAATAACAACATATCAAAATTTAGACTCGGTTTTATTAACTAAGTATAACGATGATAATTTAACTGGTTACGTACTATTGCTTAAAAATACCTCAAAAACAAAAATTCTATTAACTGAGGCACAATTTTATACTACAAAAACTTTAGCGGTGGCAATAGAAAACCCAAGTTTAGCAGTTAATGATTTTACGCGTGTATTTTTGATAAAAGAGGATTAAGATGGAACCAAAGAAGTTTAATTCAAAATCAATAATCCAGAAATTTAGAAAGCAATTTATTATTGGTGGTGGAATAGCGTTGATTGTAATCTTAATTCTCACGTATTCAACAGCACCAAAACCAACTACAGAAACCCCAAAAGATACTGTTGACACAACGTTTTCTGGGATAAAAAATCAAACCCCCAATCCTGCTGAGGTAATGCAACAACATTTAAATAATTTTGAATTAAATCAACAGAAAGTGAATCAACAGAATGCGGAAAAGATAGCACAATTAGAATCAGAAAACCAAGGATATAAACAGGCTGCTGATGAAGCAGAGTCAAAAGCAGTTGCAACAAATCAGAAACTAGCACAACTAAATACCATAAAAGCTGAAGCATCTGGGGTAAAGGCTCAAGTAAATCCACAAAAACTGATAATGGAAGATGATATAAATGATGGAGTGGCGACCCAATCTTCTGAAAATGGTTCTACAAACATAAATAATCATCAACCCACAGAAGATAATAAAAACATAGCAACTTATATACCATCCAATAGCTTTATTAAAGGGGTATTAATTAGTGCATTGTCAGCTAATACTGGAGGAAATGCCAATGCAACACCAACACCTGTACTAATTAGATTAACTGATTTAGCTCAACTACCTAATTCATTTAAAGCTAATATTAAATCATGTATGGTTGGTGGTGCTGGCTGGGGTGATTTATCAACTGAACGAGTAAAAATAAGATTAACAAAGTTATCTTGCGTTTTAAAATCTGGACAAGCAATCGATACGGATGTTTATGGATATATCTCTGGGGAAGATTCTAAAGCAGGCATAAAAGGAATGGTAATAACTCATTCTGGTTCTGTTGCCGCAAAAGCTGCACTTGCTGGATTTTTGCAAGGCATGGGTACAGTTGGTCAAGCAATGGGTCAAACCCAGACAATTACGCCATTAGGAGGCGTAACAACAACGATAGCACCTGACCAAGCTGCTTATGCTGGTGCAGGTACTGGTTTATCACAAGTAGGTTCAACCTTATCTCAATATTATATGAGTATGTTGCAACAAATCTCCCCAGCAATTGAAGTTTCTGCGGGTAGACACATTACAGTAGTTTTTGAAAAAGGTGTTGAGTTTAAACTACCAATTAATGACGAACTGAGTTTAAATAACCAACCATTGCCACTTAATAAGGATTAATCGATGTATAAAAAAATATTACTTATTTCAATTTTACTACATTTAACTGGTTGTGCGAGCACTTACCCATGTGGTGAACCTGATCATGGTAAGTGCGTATCAGTTTCATCTAACTATGATAAATCTTTTATTGATTATAAGAATCCAGATGATTTACCAAAAGATGATAGTTGGTTTAGTTCAAGTGACAATAAACCAACACCAATAAAAATGAACTTTACGAAATATAGTCAAATTCCAGTAGATGGTTCACCATTAGTATCGCAGCCAACAATGATGCGTGTGTGGTTAACCACATATACTGATAGCGACAACATATATCATGGACAAAGTTACGAATATATGCTAACTGACAAAGGACATTGGTTATACGGAAATAATTCCCTAGAAACTAATTCAAAACTTAAGAACATTTCTTTAATACAAGGATCAAAAAATACTGCCATGTCAGATAGTGGTTATGGTTTACCACCCAAATCAGATAAGCCAACAAGTCCTAATGGATTATTGAATGATTACCCTGCTTTTAATGCATTAAAAAATCAACCAGTGCAAATTAATAAGACAGTACCATTTAATCCGACACCACCAACTAGTCAAACTACAACTACAATTTATGCAAATTAGGGAGACGAATTATGCGTGAACAATTACGTAATGTACTTAATAAATACCATGCTGATAATGTGCCAGAACTAATGAATTCTTTCTTTAAAAAAATGAGAAAACAGGATGTACCAGATAGCTATACCCGTCAAGTTAAAAACAAAAATAAACTAAATCCTCGTAAATTTGAGTTTGCAAATTTATTAGAATCAAATCGTTTGGCGGATATATTGCCTTATGAATGGTTTGATACAGAAACAAATATCTATCAAACTACACGAGCGTATGGGTTTGTTTTTGATTGTTCAACACTTACTACTCCAGGTATTAATTTAGATGATCAGTTAAAAAGTTTATTTAATTTAGGTATACCAGATGGTACATGTATGCAAGTATTATTATTAGCATCATCTGAGTTGGAAGACAAATTTAATTATTATAAATCCCAACGTAAAAGCCCATTGTTACATAAACTTGCAACGGAACGGGTAAGATTTTATCAAGCAGGACTTAAGGAATCGCTCAAGCCAGGCTATAAACTGGGTGTGCGAGATTTTAGATTAGTTATTTCTTTTACTTTTGATGGCTTGTATGATGAATCAAACAAATCCGCGATTGTATCATTGCAACAATCAATCGCTTCTGTTCTTAAAAACTGCTCGATACAAAACCAATTAATGCAACCAACCGAGTTTATTAATTTGCTACGTGAATTATTATGCACTGAATCAAAACCAATAGATAAGCATACTTACGATAATCGACGGTCTATTCGTGAACAAATAGCAGATATAGATAATAACATTTATGTGTCAGCGGATGGAATGTGTATTAATGATGTGGGTATAAAGTCAATTGCGATTGGGCAATATCCACAAGAGTTTAGTATTAATCAATGTCCCAATTTTACGGGCAACTTGTTTAATATTGCAGCTCAAATCTCTCATCCATTTTTTATTGTGCAAAATATAACTTTTTTAGATCAAGGTAAGGAGAATGCTAAGCTATATTCAAATGCTCAAAAAACTTCATTACAGGTTCAAAAGGGAAAATTTACTGCTCTATTTAACGTATTTCACCGAAAGCATGCAGAGTATCAATTACTGCAACAAGCAATATCTACAGGTGAGGGGTTAATGCTAATGAGCCATTATATTCATGTATATTATCCGTTGGGTCAATCAGAATCTGCGTTTCAAGAAGTAAAATCTTTATATCAAACCTTTGGGTTTAAAGTAATAACTAATTCTAATCTACAGCTACCATCCTTATTATGTAGCTTACCATTATTTCATGATTTTATTGCTACCAAAGAACAAAAACGCTATCAAATGATGGCATTATATACGCAAACCAATGTAGTAAATTTAATGCCTCTATTTGCAGATCATAATGGTACAGGAAACCCATTATTAATGTTTTTATCCCGTCGTGGGCAACTTCAATTTTATGATATATTTCAATCGAATACAAATTACAATGTAGCAATTAGTGCTAATACAGGTTCAGGTAAGTCATTTTTTACAAATGAGATAGTAGCTTCATATCGAGCCATTGGAGCAAAAGTTAATATTATTGATGTGGGGCGTTCATATAAAAATACATGTGAAGTGCTAGACGGTCAATATATCGAGTTTACTGCTGAAGCAGGGATTTGCATTAACCCATTTTCATTTGTACAATGTAAGGTAATACCAGAAGGCATTAATCCTAGTTCTCTAACTAAAGAGCAATTAGCACAATTTCCAGACTATGATTTTAAAAAACTAGATAAACAGGAAATGCTAGCTATAAAAGATTTAGACGATCAAATTACAATGTTAAAAGAAATATTTTTGGTCTCTGCTGGTATAGATAAAAATGATTCCAATTATGCGCTATTTGCCAGCTATTTTGAACAGGCGATTATTGGTTCATTAAGAAAACATCAAAACAACTCAACGTACACCACTGTATTTGAAGAACTATTGGAAGAGTCTAAGAATGATAATAAAGGCTTAATTAAGGATTTGGCAAATGCAATTAAATCATACACAAAATATGGAATTTTTGGAAAATATTTTGAAGGCAAATCAAATCTCAATCTTAATAATGAGCTAATCGTTTTAGAATTGGAAGAATTACAAGCCAAAGGTAATTTAAAATTTATTGTTTTATTAATTTTAATGTTGAAAATTACTCAAGATATGTATTTATCTGATAGAGGTCAAAAGAAAATTTGCATTATCGATGAAGCTTGGGACTTAATGTCAGGCGGCAATACTGGTCAATTTATTGAAACAGGATATAGACGTGCTAGAAAATATAATGGTGCTTTTATAACAATCACACAACGTGTTGATGATTATTCTGTAAATCCTACAACGCAAGCTTGTTATAGTAGTTCGGCGTGGAAGATAATGCTTATGCAGAATGCTCCAATCACAGTTAAACTTGAAGATTATATGGTAAAGCTCATTGCTAGTTTAAAAACTGAAAAGGGGGTATTTTCTGATTTATTAATCCAAAGCGTAGATAATAAAATAGAAACGCTATGTAGGTTTATGGTTGATGATTTTACACAGTTTCTATACTCAACTACCCCTGATGATATTTCATTAATAAAAACAGTTAAACAACAAGAACAATATTCAAATGTAGTTGATGTTCTTGAGCGTGTGGTAACAATTATTAATACATACATATCCAAATACAATAGATCGAGAAGAAATATCTCTACAGAGCTTTTGCAGCAAATAAAAAAGAATGGCTACCCTAATTTTATTCAATTATTAGGAATATAATTAAAATACTATACATAGCCTTAATGTGGAACATAGGCTATGTAGCCAATAAAAGACGAATCATTAACCCAGGTAATATTTATTTTAGTAATAATAATTTAAAGGAAAGGTCTAAAGTATGAAAAAAATAATAAGAGTAACTTGTTTATTATTGGTTTCAAGTTATATGTTTGCGAGTTCGATTGAGATATCAAAAGAGCCAAGTTTGGCAAATAGTCAAAAATCAACCCCTAATGACGTTAAGCCCTATATAATTTCAAAAGGTTCAGTTCTTGTGGTTGACAATTTAAGAACTATAAAACTCAAATCTGGTAAAGATATTTTGATGACAATTGGAAGTATTAATAGCAACCAATTTAATGATGACTATAAGCATAATTTAAAAAATTGCACTTTTGTTGCAGATGGTGTTTATGGCGATAAGTTTTGGTATCCAATTAAAATGATGTGTCAGTACAGAACATTAAATGTAAATATGTATTTTACTGATAAAGTTACCACGTTGTCCCATAATGAGAATACGTTAAACATTCAATTAAACATAGATCTACCTGTGCATGGTTTTATTATAGCAACACAAAATGGAAAGTTAGGACAAGATAGGTTTCCTCTTGATGATATAAAATTTAAATAAATTAGGAGTAATAATGACTGAAATATATAAATATGTCATTCAAGCAATAATAACAGTGATTATAGTTTTAATAAGCATGATTATTATGCGTCACAACCAGCCACCATCAATAGTTAAAATTGACTTAGTGGCAATCACTACACATTATACTGAAATAATGACAAAAAATACCATTGATGGTTCTAATTCAGATGAAGCAAAAAAGATTTCAGAAACAATAAAAAATAACCTAGAGCCAGTAATAAGTGACTATGCGAAGAACCATAATGTAGTGGTTATTCAAGCTCAGGCTTTAATAGATAGTCTAACACCTGATATCACAGACTATGTTATCCAACAGTTAGATAAAAAGATAAAATAGCATGAAAATTAATAAAAAAACAGTTGTATGGTTTGCTGTTATTGTTGTTTTTGGGTGGAGTATTATTTTAGGTGTATATATTACTTCGAAATATTACCAACTACAGATTAATTTAAGTGGCTCAATGTACAAAAAGGTTTGGATTACCCATTTGGGAGATGCAAATGTAAAATGTGAGGATTTTGTGGTAATTAAATTTCATGATTATAGAATGAAAAATCCAACTGAGTATGAGTTAGTGGTTAAGCAAATAGGTGGCGTTGGTGGTGATGAGATTATAGTTAAGAATTGGGTGGGTTATGCAGAAGATGTAAAAAAACCCAATAAAACTACTTGGATGTATATCTTACCAGAAGGTGCGTATCCAACATATGATACGTTGTCAGGATATCACTTTACTCCTCTAACCACTAAAAATATGATTATTCCGACGGGATACTATTTTTTACATGGACAACAGCATCCGTCATTTGATTCAAGATATAAAGAATTTGGATTAATTAATAAAAATCAAATTTTAGGTAAAACATACCCACTTTTTTAAGAAAGTTGTTGCACATGCAATTGTGTTTGCGATATTTAGCGTTATACTTAGGATTGATAATGTCAACTTATGCGATACCTGAACAACCAGTTGCCCAAGGCTGGTATTTTTATGATGATCCAAAGCCACAACAAATTAAAAAAATTGATGAATCACCTACGTATAAGAGCTATCGTGAATTTAACCAAGCACTCAAAGAGCAGTTTGAGGAAATTCAGGATAAGGCAATTTATAATCCCACTCCTGAGAACATTAAGGCATATAACGTGGCATTACGCATGATATCAAATAATGCGGTAAAGTTTGGATTATTATCAGTAACACAAAATTGGCAAGATCCTAATGCAGGTATCAGTGTATCAGCACCAAATGGAGCTGGGTTGCAACATGACTTAGATAACGAACGCAAACAAATAGGTGAAATAATTAAAAGGTATGCTGTATTTTATTTCATCAGTAAAAATTGTAAATACTGCAGTGTTGAAGCTAATGAATTAAAACGTATGGAATATACGTATAATATTTCAGTGAGAGTTATTTCAATGGATGGTAGTAGTTTACAGCAATATCCAAATCCAACACCAGACGCTGGAATAAGTAAAAAACTACAAGTAAAAGAACCTGGTGAAATTTTAGTATTCGATAGTAGTAATAATCAAACAACGGTACTTGGTTATGGATATATTCACTTTGACCAGTTAGTCCAAAGGATACAAACTCTATTTATAACTGGGACAGCAAATTGGAGTCAATATATAAATCAATCGCAACCAGTTTTATTAAATATGAATGAGGCGACAAAGTGAGAAAAATTCACCATAAAATATTGATATGTAGTGTCGTGTTATTATTATATACTACTATTGCTTTTGGCGCTTCTTCTGTAGATAATGCGGTTGATAATTTCTTTGGTTCTATCGCCTCAACATCAGATATTCAAGCTCCTACAATGGTTCACAATCAATCTGCTGGAGTTTTATCATTAGGTGGTGTTGCCACTCGTTCACAGGTAATAAATTTAGATGTAATGCACTTTACCCCACCAAGTTTTGATGCTTCTTGTGGTAATATGAATTTCTACTCTGGTTCACTAGCATTCATGACTAACACCGATCAATTGGTTCAGTTTATGCAAAATACATTAATGACTGCGGGTATAACTGCGGTAATGACTGCATTGAAGGCTGTAACGCCAAATATAGCTGGTACGCTACAATCTATGTTTGATGCTTCTCAGAAAATGTTAAATATGTTTAATAACTCCTGTCAGTTAGGTATGGCATTAGGTAATTCTGCTGATTCATGGATGTATGATAGATTGGGTAAAGCAAAATCACAAGCTCATAGTGATTCATCAGATGCCTCTTCAGCAGAGATTAATTCAACAACTGGAGGAAGCTCAGGCTCTGATTTAGCAAGTAAAATGAATTCAATTACACAAAAATATAAAGATTGGGTTCAAAATAATGCAAACATGAATCCGTTTGATAAATCTGGCATTACAACATCAATTGCAAGCAAGTACGGTTCGGTAATTTGGAAAGGAATGCAAGCATTACATTTATATAGCCTACCAATAAAAACAGGCACTCAAGGTGATGTATCCAACATTGCAAATTTGGTTATATCTTTAGCTGGTGATTTGATTATTTATTCTCCTGGAAATGATGGTACAGGTATTCAAGCAAGAATTATTCCGCCAGCAATCCAAGACATTAAAAGCTTTATGACTACCACAGCAGGTACAGTTCCTACGTATTCTTGCACAAATTTTAATCCAGATAATCCAGGTGAGTGTACCCAAAAATTTGATCTAGAAAATGATAAATATCCACCTGATAGCTTTAATGGTGGAGTTATGCAAAAAATACAATCTAGTGGGCTATAAAAAATAATTGCTACTATTATATTGAAGTACCATTG
>CANISK010000054.1 GCA_947470205.1 Neisseriaceae bacterium
CATGTCATGCAAATGTCTATTATTTACTAATTCTTCATAATATTTATTTTTAAATACTACCCTATAATCTACATCAAAAATTATCATAATGCCGTCGTTATTTATTTGTGTGCTATAAAAAGTGGCTAATTGAGCAAGGTTAATCATAATAGTAAGTTCCCATTGTAAGTACCGACAATTTATTCTATATAAATCAATTTTACTTTAAATTGCAATATCTTTCTGCATAAAATTTCTTCAAATTTATAATTGACACAATTTGCTGTAAATTGTAATGATCTTTTGACCCACCATTGTAATGAAAAAGTGACCCACCCAACCATTAAAAAACAAGACCAAATTCATCATTTTTAGCCAAAATTATTAGAAAATCGGTGAAGATGGGTATGGATGCAATTAAATTTATTTTACATGGAATTATTTTAATTAGATTATATGCAAAAATATTTCTAGGTAGCGCAATGCGGTTGGAAAGAGGCGGGCATCATTAAAGATGAGTTATTTGAATTTATACATACCGATTATTGAAAGAATAATAAGCGTCACTGCTAAATAAGTTATATTCGTCATTGACTGATGAAAAATAAATTTGCCATAAACAATGCCTGTGATTGCGGAAATGCCGTTGACTAGCATAAAAAACACTGGGCCAAAACGTGGGATGATTATAAATAATAAAATATAGCCAATGGTTGATAATATAATTTCTAAGATAATAAGTAGTGAGTTATAATTAAAACTAAGTGGGTAAAAGTTTTTATCTATGAGTGTAACTGGGATGGTGATGATGGATGCAAATAATAACATCCAAAATGAATAGTTTAATACATTACCATCTTTTGGTTTTAATTTGGCTAGATATATAACTCCTAGTGAATAGCAAATTGGCACTAATAATACTAGATATAACCACCCATTATGAAGTGACAATGTATAGATATTTTGTACATGTGACTGAGCAAGAAGAAGAATAACCCCTACCACCCCTACTGATACTAAAAATAATTTGGTTTTATTAAATTTTTCTTGATGAAATAAAAGTACTAGAATATAGGTGCAAATTGGGTCTAAGTTGGCAAATACAGTGAGGATTCCTGAGTCGATATATCGAGACGAGTAGTATATGATGAGATTTGGCAATGCAATACCAAGTGCACCGCATATAAAACCATAACGTAAACCACCTGGATAATATTTTACATCATTACGGATAACTTGGATGATAAATAATGCAAGTAGCGGGCCAAAACATTGCCAAAACGCATATGCACTTGGAGACACTCCGTGTCGCATAACAAAGCCCGCAATCGCAAAACCACTTGCCCAGTCAATTCCAAGAATAATCAGTAAAAGCATATTTAATTTAGTTTGCCGTGACAATGTTTATATTTTTTACCACTTCCACAATCACACAGTGCATTTCTACCGATTAGTTGTGTTGATGTGTTTGTGGGAGTGGCATTAACACCTTTAGTGTCTGTGTCAATAACACCATCCAATGTTTCTTTTATTTTTACCGCAAGTAAAACTCTAACTGCATCATTTTTAATATTATCCAACATAATCGCAAATAACTTAAACGCTTCATTTTGAAATTCACGTTTTGGATCTTTTTGTGCATAGCCACGAAGATGAATACCTTGTTTTAGTTGTTCTAATTGAGTTAAATGCTCACGCCAATAATAGTCTATGTGTTGAAGCAATATCCCACGTTCCATTTTGGTTGCTTGAGTTTTACCCATATTTTTTGTATAGTCATTAATCTTATTTTTTATTTCGTATCCTGTAACATTTGGATTTACTTTATATATATCTTCAAAATGGATATCTATTTCTATTCCATTTTGCATACAAAAGTCATCAATGAGCTTGAGATTTGGAGTGGGGTTGGCAAAAATTTCATTTGTGATAAATTCATCCACTTCCGTGTTTATATTTCCAATGAACATATTGATTTTATTTTGATATATTTGATTAACGTGTGTTATCAATGCATCTTTTATGTCAACTATATTAATGTTATTGTCATTCAATTTTTCGAGTAAATCAAACTCTATGAGATAATTATCCGATAACATTTTTTGTAATTTAATAACTTCTTTTTCATCAAATACACTTGATGAAATATATTGATTAAATAATCTGCCAATTACACCAGTTGTCATCCCCGAAATTGTTTCATTTAAATCTTCACTGATTAAAATATCATCACGTTCTTGATAGATAACATTTCGCTGCTCATTAAATACATTATCATACTCAAGTAATTGTTTTCTAATGTCAAAATTATGCCCTTCCACTTTACGTTGAGCAGACTCTATGGAGCGTGATAACCATTTGTGCTCAATAGACTCCCCTTCTTTCATGCCAAATCTTTGCATCATGCTACGCATTTTATCTCCGCCAAAAATACGGAGGAGTGAATCATCTAATGATAAATAAAATCTACTAGTTCCGTTATCACCCTGTCTACCAGATCTCCCACGAAGCTGGTTGTCTATTCGTCGTGATTCGTGTCTTTCGGTGCCAATGATTGCTAAGCCACCAGCATCTAAGACTTGTTTATTATTTAGCGTCCATTGATTTTGTACTTCGTTAATTTTTTGAGTTTTTTGATCAATGGATAGCTGATCATCATTTTGTATTTTGGTGATTTCTAGTTTATAATTGCCACCTAAAACGATATCAGTACCCCGTCCTGCCATATTGGTGGCAACTGTGATGCTATATGGTGTACCAGCTTGAGCTATGATATCGGCCTCTTTTTGATGTTGTTTTGCGTTTAATACCGCATGTTTCAATTTTTTTTGAGATAATAACTTAGATAATATCTCAGAGTTTTCAACTGACGTAGTCCCCACTAAAACTGGTTGAGCTTTGTTATGACAACTCACAATTTCTTCCACTATCGAGTTATATTTATCTTGTAAATTCATATAGATTTTATCGTTATAGTCTTTGCGAATCATTTGTCTATGAGTCGGGATGATAACTGTTTCTAGGTTATATATTTGTTGAAATTCGTACGCTTCAGTGTCTGCCGTGCCCGTCATTCCGGAAAGTTTTCTATACATTCTAAAATAGTTTTGAAATGTAATGGATGCCATGGTATGGTTTTCCTGTTTGATATCCACACCTTCTTTGGCCTCTACCGCTTGGTGTAAACCATCAGACCATCTTCTGCCATTCATAAGACGACCAGTAAATTCATCTACGATTATTATCTCACCGTCTTGCACAACGTAATGCTGATCTTTTAAATACACATGATGAGCCTTGAGTGCGGCCAATAAATGGTGCATGAGAGAAATATTTTGTCCATCATATAAGCTACTATTATCTTTTAAAAGCCCCATCTTTAGAAGGATTTGTTCAACTTTTTCGTGCCCGGCTTCAGACAAGATGATGTTATGATTTTTTTCATCTACCCAAAAATCTCCATCAAGACTTTCTTCATTTTCCTGCTTGGTTAGTAGGCTTGGGATCTTATTTAACTTTAGATATATCTGATTATCGCCCTCTGCTGCACCAGATATGATAAGTGGAGTGCGTGCTTCATCTATGAGAATGGAGTCCACCTCGTCTACCACAGCGAAACATAATCCTCGTTGAACTTTTTCAGTAATATCAAATACCATATTATCTCGAAGGTAATCAAATCCAAATTCATTATTAGTACCGTAGGTGATATCACATTTATACGCATTATGTTTATCTTGTTGTGGCATGTCGGGTAAATTTACCCCCACACTCAACCCTAAAAAATTATACAACTTAGACATTTCTAATGCGTCTCGTTTTACAAGGTAATCATTCACTGTTATAACGTGTGCTCCATTGCCTGATAGTGCATTTAGATACACTGGCAGTGTGGCTGATAATGTCTTACCTTCACCGGTTCGCATTTCTGCAATCTTACCATCATGCAACACCATGCCACCTATAAGCTGTACATCAAAATGTCTCATATTTAATACACGTTTACTTGCTTCGCGACACACTGCAAAAGCTTCCACTAGAATATCATTCAAATTCTCTCCGTTTGCTATACGAGTTTTGAAGATTTGGGTGTAGTTTTTTAGCTCATCATCTGATAGCTTTTCAATTTGCGCCTCTAATAAATTGATTTGATTTACTTTTTTGTAATAGGCTTTTAATAAACGTTGGTTTCTTGTGCCAAATATTTTATAAAGAATATTTTTTAACATGGTGTTGTAACTTTTTTTAAGATTTAAATACGTTCAAATATCCAGTCATTGCCTCTTCTTTTGTTTTACCTTTTATAGCATTCCATGCTTGCCATTTTGCGCGTTCTACCATGTGTAAAACTGAAGGACAATCACCTTCCACATCCCCCACTGTTGCCTGTTTGTAAAAAGCGTAAAGTTTTAATTTTTGTGCATTACTTGGCGTGAAGTCAATTGTTGCATCACGCACTTTAATCACCATTTCATTAAATTCATTTTTTAGTTGAGTGGTCATGTTTATTTCTCCTTAGGTTTTTTAGTTTCTTGTTGTAAATCTCGTACTGCTAATTTTAATATATTGCTTGGTTTGAATGTTGCAACAGTCCTAGCATTAATCACGTGCTCTTCCCCAGTTTTTGGGTTACGTCCAAGACGTTTATTTTTCTTCCTTAAAACGAAGTTACCAAATCCGGGTATTTTTACATCATTTCCCACCTCAAGAGATTTGGACATTACGCTAAAGAAGTCTTCAATAAAGTTAGTAGCATCCACTCTTTTTAAATCTGTGTATTGCTCCACAAGCTCAATGAGTTCATTTTTAGTAACTGTCATGGTTAAGTCCTATCTAAGTTGAATGTTAAATTTTTCAATAACTTTATTGGTTATTGTGTGTAGCGTGCTATTGGTATCTTCTATATCAAGAGTTTTATTTCCTTGAAATATAAATTTAAATGTGACGCTTTTGTGCGTAGATGGTATTTTATCTCCGGTGTATATATCTGTGATTATGACATCACGGATGATATCAATTGATAGCGAATCAATAAAATCTGTTATATTTTGCGTGGGTAATGTGTTATTCATCACAAAAGCTAAATCTCGTTCTACTTTTTGATATTTTGAAATGGGTAATAATTTAAATGTAGTCTTTGACTGGTTTATGCTATCAATATCCACCTCAAATACATAGGGTGAATAATCTAATCTAAAATCTTGTACAATTTTAGGATGTATTTGCCCCACTACGCCTACTTCTTTATTTGCGAGATATATTTTAGCACATCTACCACTATGAAAGAGTGGATTATCTTCGTATGTGGTAAATTTGAGTGGTAAACCTTGAAAGATGGCCTCCACATCTCCTTTTATATCATAAAAATTAAATGTAGCATTGCCATTAATCCAATGATAGTTGGATTTTTTTCCATAACATAATCCAGATAGTTTAACTGGTTGACTATTTGCATCGTCCCCATAAAATACTCTGGATAACTCAAATAAACGAATAGAATGCAGTTTGCGATTGACATTATATTCCATGGCTTTAAATAACCCAGCTAATAAGGTGGTTCTCATGTGGGTAAAACTTGCAATTGAGTTTTTGAGAGCAATGGGAGTAACGTTTGTATAATTAAATAAATTAGCGTATTTTTCTTCTAAAAATGAATAACTAATATTTTCATTATATCCTCTTGATACTAGAATATTTTTATAATTTGTATTGATAGTATGACTTGGGTTGATTGTGT
This sequence comes from Neisseriaceae bacterium, assembly GCA_947470205.1. Taxonomy (GTDB): domain Bacteria; phylum Pseudomonadota; class Gammaproteobacteria; order Burkholderiales; family UBA11063; genus Aquella. The sequence continues at coordinate 5,717 of CANISK010000054.1, forward strand.
TGATGGTGTATTGTGAAGTAGGCATTATTGGTGGAATATTATCATACCCATACACACGGGCGATTTCTTCGATAATATCTTGTGGTATTTGGATATCAAACCTATAGCTTGGTGGAGTGATGTGAAGTGTATTGAGTTTAATTTCTACCCTGCAATTTAACTTACTTAAAATAGCGGTAACGATATTGATATCAATATCTATTCCTATCATACTTTTGATTTTATCTATTGTTATGATAATTTGATTTTGTCTGTGTGGTGTGGATGAGTGATCTGTGTTTTGAAATTCAACGATTTCGCTTGGGTTGCCATTTAAATATTTTAAAATAAGGGTGGATGCAACCATGAGCGCGTCTTTTGTAGAGGCTATATCCACCCCGCGTTCAAACCTATATGCTGCATCTGATGATACACTATAATATTTGGCTTTACCAATTATTATTTCTGGTATAAAATGCGCGCTTTCAATAATAATATTTTTAGTATCAATGGTAACTCCACTATCTAATCCACCCATAACACCAGCGATGGCAGTTGGGGTATTTTGTTTGTCTGCTATAATTAAGGTGTCTGTTAACAGATTTGCGATTGTGCCATCTAATAGCTCAATGGTTTCATGTGGATTGGCATTCCTTATGGTAAGAGTGTGTCCTACTTTATTAGCATCAAAAATATGCAATGGCTGTCCAGTTTCTAGCATTACGTAATTAGCTATATCTACCAACGGAGAAATACTTTTTATGTTGCTATTTATAAGCCTTGTGGGGATAAAATCTGGTAATGATTTGGTGTTGTTTGTATTGTGAATCGCAATTGCGGTATAATTTGGACAATAATGTGGTTCTTGTATGTTTATCAGTGGCGGTAATATGGGGGTTGTTTTATTTTGAATGTCTTTGTTGTTAATATTATTATCCCAAGTAGTTTTTATTTGTGACATATATTCATGGTATGTGCTACGGTAATTGGTGAGTGTTTGTATTTCTCTTAATATGCCATTTACTGAAAGGCAGTCTCCACGGTTTGGGGTTATTTTAAAATCTATCACTATAGATGTTTTCGGGGCATTTAATATATCTATCATCTTAATATTTTGATCTTGCTTTATATTACCCACAAATATATCTTCAATCTCAATGCCAGATGAGGTTAGTTTTACAAATATATCATCCCAGTTTAATTTTAAGTTATCATTTATCTGTATGTAATCTTCCATCCAATCTAATGTTATTTTCATATATCAACCTCATTTTTACCGCTAAACTGATTTAAAAAATCTATATCGTTTTCAAACATTAAACGTAAGTCTTGAATGTCATATCTGAGCATAGTGAATCTATCTATACCCATACCAAAAGCAAAACCATTGTATTCATTAACATCAATATTCATATTTTTTAATACCTCTGGATGCACCATGCCACAACCTAACACCTCCAGCCATTTATTATCATTTGATAATATGTCCACCTCTGCAGATGGTTCTGTAAACGGGAAAAATGAGGCACGAAAACGAATTTGAAGATCTTCTTTATTAAAAAATTTGCGTAGAAATTCTACAATCACACCTTTTAAATTAGCAAATGAGATATTTTTATCTATCCATAAACCTTCTAACTGATGGAACATTGGGCTATGAGTGGCATCCATATCTACCCTATATACCCTACCTGGTGCAATAACCTTGATGGGTGGGGTTTTATTTTCAGTATATCTTATTTGAATTGGCGAAGTGTGCGTGCGTAATACATTGTTATTTTCGGTATAAAATGTGTCTTGCATCGCACGTGCTGGATGATTATCTGGGATATTTAATGCTTTGAAGTTGTAATAATCTGTTTCAATTTCTGGCCCATCTGCAATATCAAAACCCATCTGGCCAAAAATATTTAACATGCGATTTAATGTTATAGATACTGGGTGAAGGCTACCTAGTTTATTATGATTGCCATCCAAGGTGACGTCAATTGTCTCTTCAGTGATTTTTTTTGTGAGCGCATAAGACGAGAGCTCTTCCCTTCTGGAAAGGAATGCATTTTCTATGGTGGTTTTAAGGTGATTTATTTTTGCACCATAGGTTTTTTTATCATTATTGGAGATATTTTTAAGGTTTTGCATAAGAGCATTTATTTTTCCTGACTTACCGAGTGTCGACGTTTTAGTGAGGTCTAACTCATTAATACTGGTAACTGAGGTTACTAATTTTAATGCATCTTGTAAGATGATATCTAGATCATTCAATTCATTCACTTATTTTTTATACCTTTAATAAAAAATGGCGGTTTTAATACCACCATTTTTATAACTTATTATTTAAAAAATTTTATTCTTTTTGTATCACACACAAAATTTGTGTTTATTAATAAACGCCAGTTTATAAATAATAAATGAGCTAATTATATCATAGAAAAAACCTGTTTGAAGATATTTTATTCAGAATTTATTTATTATTTTTAGTGCAATAAAAATGATACTTATTTTAATAGACCTCTTTCATAACCCACATGTTTAAATAAATGTGAGATAATATCGACTGTTTAACATTTGGGATTGTTGATTGACATGTTTTATGAAAAATTATCAAAATCAGAATTTAAAAGATTAACTGGCGTAAAAAGGCAAACTTTTAAATTGATGGCAAATATTTTAAATACTCAATACGCAGTAGACCATGAGCTAGGTGGAAAACCAAGCAAATTAGTAATTGAAGATAAACTATTAATGACTTTAGAGTACTGGCGGGAATACCGAACATATTTTCATATTGGGACTAGTTATGGATATAGTAGACCTCTTGCATAACCTCATAAAATACTAATTCGACATAAGAAATCAATAAATGTTGTCATTCCCTAAGTCGTCGGGAATCCAGTTTTACAACATCCAACATTCATTTTAAAAGGTGACTATCTACATTGAATGGATTCCCGCCTAC
>CANISK010000055.1 GCA_947470205.1 Neisseriaceae bacterium
AATTGGAATAAATGGTATCCAATAGATCAGGCAGAAATGGGTTTTGGGTATGGTATATCAGTAAGCCTCATGCAAATGGCAAGAGCATATTCAATATTTACCAATAATGGCTGTTTACTTCCCATCACTTTTTATAAAGATGGCATTAATCAAAAATGTGATCAAGTAATTACACCGCAAACTGCAAATACTATGCGTGAAATATTAGCAGGGGTGATAACTGATGGTACGGGTAAGTTAGCTCAAACAGACCACTACACCACAGCAGGTAAAACCGGTACCGCACAAAAATACTCCAAATCTGGTGGATATGCAAATAAAAAATATTATGGTTCATTTGTGGGCTTTGCACCCACTAAAAACCCAAAACTAATCATCGCAGTGATGATTGATGAGGTACATTCGGGAAGTTATTATGGTGGTATGGTGGCAGCACCTGTATTTGCTACAATTGCAGGTCAATCATTAACTGCACTTAATGTAAAACCAGATAAAACCACAGGAACGGCAACAGGAATAAAGTAGCAATATGTTTTACTGTGGATAACCGCTTACACGAGGATGGCAAAATACTAACACACAAACAAAGGAACGCTTAAATTGTATAGTTCATTAAATACACACATAAACTATAATAATTTCCCCGAGCTTATTCTTAAACTCGGGGAATTATTATATAAAGCAAATCTAACTATAGATAGTCGGCAGATAGATAGCAATAGTATATTTTTTGCCTATAAAGGCACCCATCTGGACGGTAGAGATTTTATTCCATTGGTTAAAGATGTTGCATTGTGTATTATAGAAGAAGGAGCATTGAATTTATCCATCCCAAATCACTATACAATAGAACACGTGCAGGAGCTCGTGGGTATAATATCTAGCATTAAGTATAATCGCCCATCAAATCAAATGGATGTAGTTGGTGTGACGGGTACTAACGGCAAAACTTCTATTGCTCAATGGTTAGCGCAGATAAACACCTTACACCACATTCAATCTGGGTTAATAGGAACCCTAGGCGGTGGTATTTATCCCAATACTAAAGATTATTCATCAACCACGCCAAACCCAATCACATTACAAAATATATTATCAGAATTTGTTATCCATAAAACTCGTGCGGTATTCATGGAGGTGTCATCTCATTCATTAGTACAAGGCAGGGTGAATGGAGTAAAATTTAAAACTGCGGTATTTACCAACCTCACTCAAGATCACTTGGATTATCACGGTACTATGGAAAATTATTATCTTGCAAAAAAATCACTTTTTTATTGGAAAAATTTGCAATACGCAGTTATAAATATTGATGATGAATATGGAAGTAGATTACACGATGAATTAATAAAAGATAATACAGGGGTTAAAATTATCACCTATGGCACTCTTGATGCAAATCAATATGATTTAAAAGCCACCGATATTGATATTAATATTCACGGGGTACATTTTATTTTGCATTATAAAAATATCAAAACACCAATTTATGCGCAAATAATTGGCAAATTTAATGTTTACAATCTTCTTGCAACAATTGGTGTGCTCATTACACAAGGTTATGATTTAAAAACAATAGCCGAATATGTGACTCAAATAAAACCAGTAACAGGGCGCATGGACACGATTAAAAAAGATAATTGCCCACTAGTTGTGATTGACTATGCCCACACCCCAGATGCATTAAACAATACTTTATCTACATTGAAAGAAATATCCCACACGGGTAAAATCTACTGTTTATTTGGTTGCGGAGGAGACCGAGACCACACCAAGCGTCGGGTGATGGGGGAAATAGCAGTTGTACATTCAGATTATGTGATTATTACGAGCGATAACCCAAGAACCGAAGAGCCACAAAATATAATAAACGATATTCTAACTGATATATCATCTAAAAAATATAATAATTACGCAGTGGAGGTGGATAGAAAAACCGCCATAAAACGTGCAATCAATCTATCTACAGCACAAGATATAATTTTAATCGCAGGAAAAGGGCACGAGACATATCAAGAAATCTTTGGTATAAAACATCATTTTTCAGATTTTGAAATAGCAGAAGAGTGCTTAGAAAAATATTCAAAATATCAAGCTACATCTCCAAATTTTGATCAATAGTTGATACTCTAATGCCAATTAAGAGCTAAAATAAATTCAATTAAAACAATATGTTAATTGTCATTCCCTAAGTCGTCGGGAATCCAGTTTTACAACATCCAACATTCATTTTAAAAGGTGACTATCTACATTGAATGGATTCCCGCCTACGCGGGAATGACATAAATTGGCACTTTTATAGGTTATGCAAGAAGTCTAATGCGTTTTTTGTTGGTTGTGAGTTGAATTATTGATGCACGCCTTGGAAATTTACCACTTACAATTTGTTTATTAATATCAACCGTAATTTCATACTCACCATATTTAGCATGAAAATGTGGCGGATTGTGTTCACGCCATAACATAAGAATTGATATTCAGAAAAAACGAGAAATCTCTGGCATTTTGTCTGACTCCATAAGAATATTGTGTAAAAAACTACCGTTATTTACATTGAAAATCTAACAAGGAGAAGATGTAGTGAACCACTCGCCACTTAATGCTTAGGCATTATAGTTGCGGGTGGTTCACTAACTCATAATTTTTATTCATAATACTTAACCAATATAAATTCTAACATATTTCAGTTACTCATGTCACAGTTTTTAAATTCAATCAATGCTAATTTTAACCTCTCTAGCCCAGTTATAATATCATCCACTGGGATATTAAGCGCGGGTAAAAATCTTGTTACATTTGGAGAGGCATTTAATACAGATACCCCATATTTCACCGCTAAACGTACAAGTTTGTATGCCAAACCTTTATATTTATCGTTAAGCTCAGCCCCAATCAATAATCCACGTCCACGTATCTCACAGTAAACATCAAGTTCTTGATTTATTTCACGGAGTTTATTGGTAAATATTGTGTGTTTTGTTTTAACTTCATTCAAAAGATTTTTATCATTAATCATATCAAATGTTGCATTTGCAACCGCACAAGACAAAGGGTTGCCACCAAATGTAGCACCATGAGATGCAAATTCAAACCCGTGAGCAAATTTATCAATAGTCATCATTACCCCAATAGGAAACCCATTAGCAAGAGATTTCGCAATAGTTATAATATCAGGTGTCACATTATATCCCATATATGCAAATAAATCCCCAGTTCGCCCCATGCCAGTTTGCACTTCATCAAATATTAAAGCCGCATCATGTTTGTCACACAACTCACGTAGTTTTTGTAAAAATTCTATAGTTGCGGGTATTACGCCGCCTTCGGCTTGAATTGGTTCCACTATAACCGCTGCGGTATTTTTATTAATAAGCGTATCTAGATTATCTAGCGAATTAAATGGAGCATGTATAATACCGGGGGGTAATGGTTCAAATCCAGCCCAATACTTAGGCTGTCCACCAGCAGTGACTGAAAACAAAGTACGTCCATGAAACGCCTTATCAAAAGCCAAAATCTCATGTTTTTGTTCTCCGTGGGTTTTAATTGCTGCACGTCTTGCAATTTTAAGTGCAGCCTCCACCGCTTCACTACCACAGTTACAAATAAAGATTTTATCAAAAGCTGTGTTGGTGATTAACTTTTTAGCAAGTTCTAATTGAGGATAATTGGTAAAAATATTACCAACATGCCATAGGGTTTTTGCTTGGTTATGAAGTGTATTGATGAGATTTTCGTTAGTTTGCCCTAAAGCAGAGGCAGCCACTCCACCTGCAAAATCTATAATAGAATTGTGATTTATATCATATAAATGAGACCCATGCCCAGAATGTGGCACAAAATCAACTGGTTCGTAAATTGGTAAAAAATATTTGTAATAGTCATCCAATATACTCATAATATGCAAAATCCTTTATAAAGTATCTCTCTCATAATCTATATAAAAATTGTTTTACAATAGACTTCTTGCATAACCTCATAAAATGCTAATTCGACATAAGAAATCAATAAATGTTGTCATTCCCTAAGTCGTCGGGAATCCAGTTTTACAACACCCAACATTCATTTTAAAAGGTGAGTATCTACATTGAATGGATTCCCGCCTGCGCGGGAATGACATAAATTGGCACTTTTATAGGTTATGCAAGAAGTCTAATAGAAAGACCACAAGTAATTATGATACCAGAAATTGCAAATCAGATTAAATTAATATTAAGTTACAATGGGCGCCTCACATGAAAATACTCAATACCTGACAAATTTAATTTTATGCGCATTGGTTATGACAAAACCATTCTTGCACAAGAATAATTTCTTTAAGTTGACGACTATGCACCTGAGTGGCAATTACATCAATTATAACTTTTATAGATTATGCAAGAAGTCTATTAAAAAATTACTTCAATATATTTAAATTATACTGGATATGAATTAATGGATTTGAAGAAAAAATATTCAATGGGTGGAGGTGGTGAGTCTAAACCTTGGCACTTGCCTTACCGCATATGGCTGCTGTATTCCTACCCTGACCAGATTTTGCGGTGGTCAATGCAAGGAGACCCACCATAGAAGAAAAGAAGGTAAATATAGTAAATTAATGTACTTCGTAATTGCGCGCTTTGATTTATCAAAGCGTGGCAATTTTATTGTCTGATATTCAATTGTTAAGTTTGATCATTTGTAAAAAATTAAAATGGTAATTTAAGATCTGGCATACCTGGTATTTTCATACTACCCATTTTTTTGCTTGTTGTATCGATAATTTTGCGGTTAGCATCATTTATGGCAGCCACAATCAAATCTTCCAGCATATCACTTTCATTTGCATTTATAATACTAGAATCTATGGTCATTTTTCTAGCTTCATGTTTGCAAGACATGGTTATTTTAACCAATCCAGCACCAGACTCACCAATTACCTCTAATTTATCCAATTCTTTCTGGGTTTTCTCCAGTTGCTCTTGCATGTCTTGAGCTTTTTTCATTAGACTTGCTAATTGACTTTTATCAAACATTTTAAATTCCCTTATTATTGAAATAGTCACAAGAAATTTTTTATTAAGGCATCATTATAACAAATTATGATATAAAAATGTAAATAATTTATAGAAAAATTACCATAAAAAACCACATATATTATCATCAAATGGTATACAATTCTCAAATTGAGTTGATATAGTTTATAAAAAAGGATAAAAACATGACAAATAAAGTAAATGCATATGGGGCAATGTCTTCCACTACACCATTAGAGCCATTAGTTATAGAACGTAGAGATGTGGGGGAACACGATGTACAGCTCGATATCAAATATTCTGGAGTATGTCATAGTGATATCCACATGACACGCGATGAATGGGGGTTTAACTCCATATACCCAATGGTACCAGGGCATGAAATAGTGGGTGTTGTCACTCAAGTTGGTACAAATGTACACCAATTTAAAATAGGCGACGTAGTAGGTGTTGGGGTTATGGTTGGATCTTGTCAAAAATGCACACCATGTACAAATGGACATGAACAATATTGTGAACAAGATTTTATCGGTACATATGGTGTAAAAGATATTTATCATAATAATGAAATCACCCACGGTGGATACTCAAATAGTATTGTAGTGGATGAAAAATTTGTTCTTTATATTCCACAACCGCTATTACCCAAGTTAAACGCAGTAGCACCACTTTTGTGCGCTGGGATTACCACATGGTCCCCTCTAAATCATTGGAAAGTCGGCGGTTCTCATACTGTAGGTGTGATTGGTTTGGGTGGCCTTGGACATATGGCAATTAAATTTGCACGTGCACTAGGAGCTCATGTAGTTGCAATCACCACATCAATTGACAAAATCGCTGATGCAAAAAAACTAGGCGCGCATGAAGTTTTATTATCAAATAACCCAGATGAAATCAAAAAATATACCACTAAGTTTGATTTTTTACTAAACACCGTGCCTCATTCACATAACATTAGCCAGTATGTGAATTTACTAAAATTAGATGGAGTAATGGTAATAGTTGGGGCATTAGTGCCATTGGATGGGCTAAATGGTGCGGAATTGTTATCACATCGTAGGGTGGTCACAGGTTCGGCAATTGGTGGTATTAAAGAAACTCGTGAGATGCTTGATTTTTGTGCGAAACATGATATTTTGCCAGATGTTGAATTAATCAAAATGGAAGAGATAAATACTGCATATACAAGAATGATAAATGGAGATGTAAAATATAGATTTGTAATTGAAATGAATTAAAAAACGGTTTTTTGTAATACATATATGTTAATATATATACATGTATTTATTTTTGGAAAAGGATGATATGTAATGTTAGCTTACAGATAACTTTACGTGTTTTAAAACGATAAATACATTTCATGGAGATTAATTAAATGGACACTAACAATACACAACTAAAAGACAATGTAGAAAAAATCATTCATATAACAAAAGATGATCTACCTCTTTCATGCCCCATGCCAAATATGAACAAATGGAATGCACATCCTAGAGTATTTTTACAAATAGAAAATACGAAAACACATGAAATAACATGTCCATACTGCTCTACAATATATAAATATAAATAACCATGATAATTTATTAATTAAATGTTACATAATATTATTTATATAAACCATTATGCAGGATCTGATATTCACGGGATGGAGTATAGACCATATTATTTGGCAAGAGAATGGGTTAAATCTGGGCATCAGGTGACTATCGTTGCAAGTAGCTTTTCACATATTAGATCTAAAAACATTGATATTAAACCTAAACAACAATATCATTTTGAAGATATAGATGGAATAAATTATATTTGGTGTAAAACCCATCCATACATATCCAATGGAATTAAAAGAGCACTCAATATATTTGAATTTTTATATAGATTGTTTCATCTCAGACACAAATTAATCAAACAAACCCCAACAATCATCATAGCATCATCCACCTATCCATTTGATACCATCTTCGCCAAATATCTAGCTCGCAAGACAAATGCTAAGTTTATTTACGAAGTGCATGACTTGTGGCCACTAACCCCGATAGAGCTCAACGGCATGTCACCATATCATCCATTTATCTGGCTTATGCAACGTGCTGAAAATTATGGATATAAACATGCGGATAAAGTGGTGAGTTTATTACCAAATGCAAAAAAATACATGATAGATCATGGCATGAATGAAAATAAATTTCATTATATTCCAAATGGAGTGGCTGTAAATGAAAACCAAAACAATCCAAAAACGAATTTAGTAAGTTTACCAGAAGAACATACTTTGATAATTAACAACGCAAAAAAACAATTTAAGTTACTAGTGGGTTATGCTGGTGGCATGGGGGATGCAAACGCACTATCATACCTACTTGATGTAGCAAAATCCCCCAAAATGTCTCAAGTGGGTTTTATATTGGTTGGTGATGGTGCCAATAAATCAATATTATCAAATGAGACAAAAAAACACCAGCTCCATAATATATTTTTTTTATCACCAGTCACAAAATCACAAATCCCAAGTTTTTTAGATAAAATGAATGTGTTGTACATCGGATGGCATAATTTACCCATTTACAGATTTGGTGTTTCGCCAAATAAAATATTTGATTATATGTTAGCTAAAAAACCAATTTTACACTCCATTAGTTCTCCATATGATATTGTAAAAATAGCTAATTGTGGTATATCAGTACCAGCAGAACATATAACACAAATTATATTAGCCATAACCGCGTTTATTAATATGGATAATACAGAAAGAGAAATGCTCGGGTTAAACGGCTATAATTACGTTATAAAACATCACACCTACCACACACTAGCCAAGTCTTTTTGTTGAATAAAATTAAAATTTTTACATACAATTATACAAATATTGTACAATATTATTGTATTAATTTAATGTTAAAAATAGGAAGTAATTATTATGAAAGCCACCACAGGTAATATTAAAACAATTGCTAAAAATGGACAAATCGCTCTTGGCAAGTAATTTGCAGGCAAACAAGTGCAAATTCATCAACTTGATAATGGGGACTTGATGTTAAAAATCGTTGTTGCAATCCCAGAGAATGAACTATGGTTGTATCAGGGGGATAATATAGCTCGTATAGAGAAATCTTTAAATTGGGCTAAAAATAACCCTATAATAACTGATAACTTTGAGGGGGTAATACAAAATATGGAGAAGATTCATGATAAAAATAAACATAAATAATCCAGATTTTTTAAATGAATGGAAAAATTTGCAATCAAAAGAACATGAAGCCCTGATAAATACATTAGACCTCTTGCATAACATCATAAAATACTAATTCGACATAAGAAATCAATAAATGTTGTCATTCCCTAAGTCGTCGGGAATCCAGTTTTACAACATCCAACATTCATTTTAAAAGGTGACTATCTACATTGAATGGATTCCCGCCTACGCGGGAATGACATAAATT
>CANISK010000056.1 GCA_947470205.1 Neisseriaceae bacterium
ACAATCCACTCTTACTAAATCAGATTTAAGTATTGAAGTATGCTCTTTGTGTCATCCGTTTTACTCTGGTAAACAACGCTTGGTTGATAGCGCTGGTCGAGTGGACAAGTTCCGTCAAAAATACGCAAGTTACACCAAAAGAACAGCAAAATAATTTTTTAAATTGTTCAACCCTGTATTATAAAAAGGTAGCTTAGCTACCTTTTTGTTTTTAATGAGATGCATAAAACACAATGTTAACGTATAATAAAAATAAACCACACAAAATTAAAAGAACCGATAAACCATGGTTATTGTTTATATTGGCTATTATTTGGGTGTTTGGAACTGTGTTTTTTCATTCTCCATGGGAGCCTTATGAGCCTTTTGTTTTTGCAGTAGTTAAAGGAATAGTTAGTAATAACTCATGGTTTGTGCCGTATATTTCTGGTGTACCGTATGCTGAAATTCAACCATTTTATTTTTGGTTCTATGCATCAATTATTAAATTGTTCAACATAACAGACATTAATTATATTGCAAATACAATTAGAATTATAAATACATTAATAATATTTGGTGTATTATTTGTGATGGGGCGTGTTGGATCTGGGCTTGTATCCTTTAAAAGTGGACGCACCACTATTTTGATTTTGATTAGCATGTTCGGTTTTGTTAATGTTGCTTATAAATTATCTCCAGATATACTGATATTATTTGGAATGAGCTTATATTTGTATGCATTGCAAAAATATAAAACTTTACCAGGTATTTCTAGTTGGATATTATTTTTAGGATTATTATTTTTATCAATTCATTTTACTTGCGAATTTTTGTTTATATCCATTATTACGTTGTTTTTATTGCCTATCCTTGATGATCATTGGCGCAATGTAAAATATTTTATTACAACCTCCATTGGGTTGTTATTATTTATGATTATATTTTATTTATACTGCATACAATTACAGCATGTAAATATAGAATTTTTTCATCAATGGAAATCTCGTTACTTCAATTTATTTAAACGTGACAATTATAATTTTTGGATACACACATACAATACGTTACAATTTTTATTGTGGTATGTGGCACCAGGGTGGGTTTTAATGTTTTGGAGTATTTGGAAGCGAAGAGATAACATATTTCAAGATAAAACTATTGAAGTGGGTGTTGTGTTATTTATATTATTTTTTATATTTGCATGTATTAGCGGGAATAATCCTGAAGATGTTATATTTCCTGTTATACTCATTGTGCCATTAATTGGAGCTATGGAGGTTGATTCTATAAAGATCACTATAGTCTCATTTTTTAATTCATTTAGTATTATAGCATTTGGCTTTATCGGGTTTTTGTTGTGGATTGGATATTTTATATTAAATATACCAAATGTGCATAATAAATTTTTTAGGTATATAATTAGTATTGCACAAGATTATAAACACCATTTTCATGCTTGGCAAATACTTCTTGCAACACTAATAACAGTTATCTGGCTGATTATGATAACAAGGCGTCATATTCGTGGACGTGAAATGGTAACCAACTGGGCGTGTGGATCTACATTTGTACTGATATTATCATTGGCTTTGTGGTTACCATGGTTTGATTCGGTTCTTACGTTTAAACCGATTGTTGATGCTAGTTTAAAATATCTCAATAAAAATAAATGCATTGCAACCAATCAACCAAACTCAACTCAAATGGCATTGTGGTATTATTATCATAATATAAACCTTATTCCTACATTCATAAATCTCAATAATAGCATATGCAATCAAGGGGTGGTGGCAACAGAAAACCCAAATATAATTGATGAGAAAGAATGGCGAATTGTATGGATGGGCAGACGTCCTATAGATAGAAAGATATACTACGTTATAAAACACAAATAACCCATACTCTTTGATTTTAAAGCATATGCTGTGTTAAAAACCTAAAAAATTGCTTACGATGAGACATTTAGTCCGTCAGCGTCGCAATTTTTTACGTTTCGCCTTGCCCATGTTTCAAACTCTTCGAGTATGTGCTAACAACTAGAGAGATATTTTTGAATATCAATTATTTTAATAGAAAAGTACAAATATGTTAAGTTTACAAGAGTTAAAACTAGCCTACGGCAGTAAAGTATTATTTGAAAAAGCCAACCTTAATTTATATAAAAATCAACGTGTGGGGTTGGTGGGGCAAAATGGCACCGGTAAAACATCTTTATTTAAAATGTTACTTGGAAAAATATCACCAGACTCAGGTGATTATAACCTCACTAAAGATATCACCATTGGTTATGTAGAGCAAGAAATTCATGATGTTGATCAACTACTCGTGGATTATGTTTTAAGTGTACACCCGCTGATAATTGGAGAACACACAGATTTACCAGAGTATTATAAACTTCAACCGCAGGTTGAGAAAATGCTTAAAAGCTTAGGATTTGAAGAGGAAGAGCTGTACCTTCCTTTATCTAATTTTTCCGGTGGTTGGCAAATGCGAGCAAGTCTTGCGCGTGCGCTTTTTACACCTTCAGATATGTTATTATTAGACGAGCCCACCAATCATCTAGACGTTGAAACCGTTATTTGGCTTGAGGATTGGCTCAAAGCATACACTGGTCTTGCGGTTATCATATCTCATGATCGCGAATTCTTAGATAGCGTTGCAACGCATATTGTTGCCATTAGTGGTAAACAACTTATTTTGTATACCGGCAATTACTCTACTTATCAAAACACCAAATATATGCAATATGAACAACAGATGAAACAGATCGAGAAAAGTCGTGACAAAATAGCACATTTACAAAAATTTGTGGATAGATTTAAAGCTAAAGCGTCACTTGCTAAGCAAGCGCAAAGTAAAATGAAAATGATAGAAAAAATTAAAGTATCAGACGCGCTTCCACGGGATTTAGAATTCAAAATTGATTTTATGGAACCGGAGTATTCGGTTGATAAACTAATTAGTATTGCTCATGCGGATTTTGGCTATGGAGATAATGTGTTAATAAGCGATGTACATTTTGAAGTATTTCAAGATAGTAGAATTGGGTTACTGGGTAGGAATGGGGTAGGTAAATCAACTCTCATTAAAGGAATTCTGACCAATAAAACTAAGTTAAATGGGATTATAGACATTAACAGTAAAATTAAAATTGGGTATTTTGCACAAAATACTGTTGATGGGTTAGATTTAAATGACACACCACTTAGTTATTTTATACGCAATAACCCAGATAAAAAGGAAAATGAATTACGGGCATATTTAGGTAAATATGGTTTTGCAGGAGACAAGGCACATGAGAGAATTAAAGTATTTTCTGGGGGTGAAAAGGCACGTTTAACGATTGCAAATATTATTTATCAAAAACCAAATCTATTATTCTTAGATGAGCCCACAAACCATTTAGATATGAACATGAGAGAGGAGCTTGCATCTGCAATTGGTCAATTTAATGGTGGAGTTGTGATTGTATCGCATGATAAATTTTTATTACAAAGTATTGTGGATGAGTTTTATCTTATTTATAATCATAAACTAACCAAATTTGATGGAGACTTAGAAGACTATCATAAGTTTTTATTGCAAGATAATATCAACCAAAAAGCACGAACCAAGAGCTCTAACGCAAAAAAACCCAAGGATAATCTAGATACAACACCAACGACATTAAAAATTAATACCAAACCTGACAATATAACAAATACTATAAAACTCGCGCATGACATGAAAATTATAGAAGATAAAATCGCCAAAACAAATACGATAATTATTGAATGTGTGGATAAAATAGCAAATATTGACATGAATGATAATTCAAAACACAAAGAGTATGAAATTTGTAGCAATATGTATACTGAGGCAACTACGGAGTTAGAGCTTTTAGAGAATAAATGGTTGCAATTACAACAAAAATTGGAGCGATAAAAACTACAAATTAATGCATAGTATCAATTTTTAATTCTTGTTTAATTTTATCCAGCTCTTTCTTGATTAACTTGCTATAATGAACCATTAAATACCAATCAATATTATAAGAATGGCACTCAAGATGCAATATTTACCAGTCCTTCATTTTAAAATATAAAACACCTAAATTTGACATTAAATCTTGTAGTGTCTCATTCCTCGGGACGCTAATATGGTTTAATTGTTTAAAGAAATCAATATTTGTGGTGTCTCCAGTTATGGCTTCCACCATTACCCGTGCGGCAATATTGCTGATGTTTAGTCCATGTCCAGTAAATCCCTGTGCGTAGTATACGTTTTTATCTTCAGTGTAGCCTATATATGGGAGCTTATTTACGGTTGTGCTTTCAAGTCCTTCCCAAAAATGACTAACTCCCACTCCTTGTAATTGAGGAAATGTGTTGATAAGTTCATTATAAAGACTAAGAAAGGCAGATTTTTTATCATAGCTCCCCTGGGGAGCACCGCCACCAAATAACAAACTATTATCTTCAGTCAAGCGATAATAATTCATAACATTTCTAGTATCGTATACCGCCATATTATTTTTAATGAGTGATGTGGCAATTGTCTGTGGTAATGGTGTGGTTGTGAGCACTATATCTCGCACGGCGATTGTTTTATTGCTAATGCCTTGGTATATTTGAGTGGAAGAAAAATTTGCTGCTAAGATGATTTTATTAGCGGTGATGGTAAATTTATCTTTTATTGTGACATCAAATTTGTCAGATTGTTCATTTTTTTCTACATTAGATACAGGGCTATAAGTATATATTGATATTTGTTGTTTAAAATTGGTAGTTAATATGTTTGTGATACCTAATAGGTAATTTAATGGGTTAATATGTGCGCTAGTTTTATCATAAAGCATACCGTGATATAAATCTGATGCTAGAATGTCTCTGGTATCTTTGGTGTTGTAAAGCTCCATATTGTGATAATTAAATGTAGATTTGAGCAATTCATATTCATTTTTTAAATCTTCAAAATCTTCTGGTTTGTAAGCAACCCCACCAATACCATTTATCCAGTGACAATCAATACCATATGTATTGATATTACGTCGTACATCACTAACCGAATTAACAGATAATGGCCATAGTTTTTTTGCCAAGTCTACATCATATTTATCAATAACATATTGCATAGATTCTTCGTAACCTACGGATAATTGTCCGCCATTTATCCCGCTTGCACCTGAGCCAATTTCGTCACTCTCGACAAGTATAATATCCGATATTCCCGCTCTTGCGAGGTTAAGAGCTGTAGTAATACCAGTTAACCCGCCACCAATAATACAAATATTACATTTAATATCTCTGTTTAGGCTATTTTGTGGGGATTCATATTTGCGATTAGCATAATAAAATGATTGATGACTATCTGTATTTGTGATATCTGTTGTAATGTTTTGTGGTGTTAAAATTACGTTTTTATCTGTATTGGGTGTGGCTATTGCCTTTGTTACTATGACGGCACCACTGATTGCGAGAGTATTTTTAAGTAAAGTTCTACGAGTGGAATTGTTCATGGTTTACATCCTTGAATTGTGATATTTTGGGTAAATAAAGTAAGCGTAATTGCATGAAAACATAATTATACTGTATCATTATTTTTGATGTGAATATATGTGCATTCGGACAAAAATATGATAAAATAAATTTGATTTAAAATTTATTACAGTACAATAAATAATATGAAAACTAATAATACACATTCGAAATCAATTGGTGCAATTGCCGAAGATATTGCCTATAGTTATTTACTAAAAGAAGGGCTGAGTTTGGTGGTTAAAAATTTTTATTCAAGATTTGGTGAAATTGATTTGATTATGAGAGATGACACTACTACTGTTTTTGTGGAGGTTAAGATGCGTACCAAGGGTTTTGACTGTGGAGT
Organism: Neisseriaceae bacterium; assembly: GCA_947470205.1. GTDB lineage: Bacteria > Pseudomonadota > Gammaproteobacteria > Burkholderiales > UBA11063 > Aquella. Next base: position 5,848 of record CANISK010000056.1, read on the forward strand.
GGAGAGTATTACATATAAAAAACAGCAAAAGCTTGTCAAAACGGCTAATTATTATTTATTAAGATATGCCAAAATTGATATTCCATGCAGATTTGATGCAGTGATTATCACCGATATTAATCATATCTCATGGTTAAAAAATATCATTTCTTAAATCTTGAAAGTAAAATAATGACATACTTCAATAACTGTATTTTATGCAATAAAAATACAAAAAATATTATTTATCAACATGAAATGTATCATATTTTATTGGTTGAAGATAAATATTATCCCGGATATATTCAGTTGGTGATTAATGACCACATAAAAGAATTGACTGATTTAAACCATGCAAAAGCTCACGAAGTATTTGATGTGCTTTTAACATTAGAGCAAATTATTCGTGATATATTTAATCCAGATAAAGTAAATATCGCGATTTTTGGTAATATAGTTCCACATTTACATTTTCATATCATGCCAAGATTTAAATCCGATAGGCATTTTCCAAATCCAATTTGGGGGCAAGTAACCAATAATGAATATATGCCACTTCAGGATATAATAAATAAAAATATTCAATTAGTTCACCAAATTGAATTAATGTTTCAAGAAAAGTAATTATGACAAATTTTGTTCATTTAAGAATGCATTCTGAATTTTCAATTACAGATAGCATATTACGCATACCACAAATTGTAAAAGAATCAACAAAAGACAAGATGGGTGGTGTGGCGCTTACTGATCTTAACAATATGTTTGGTTTTGTTAAGTTTTATAAAAGTAGTGTGGAATCTGGTATAAAACCAATATTTGGAGTTGATACAAATGTGATTGACGACTCTGGGATGAAATATCGCATCATTTTACTTGCTAAAAATAATAATGGATTGAAGTGTTTAAATAAATTAATTACTCAAGCGTACACATTAAATAAAATTTTAGATGAACCATATATAAAAGAAGAATGGTTGTTTCTGGAAGAATGCACCGATATTATTATATTATCTGGTGGACTGTTTGGAGATATTGCTGAGTTAATTAATACCAAGAGACTAGATACCGCATATAAAAAAGCACAAATGTGGCAAGTGAAATATGGTGATGATTATTACTTGGAGCTTCATCGGGTGATGCATGAAAATACTAATTTAGTTTTAAAGTCTTCGATAGATATTGCAGTGAAATTGGGGATACCTGTTGTGGCTACTCATCCTGTACAGTTCATGACAATCGAAGACTTTGAGGCACATGAGGTAAAGGTGTGCATTGCAACTGGTAATATTTTAGATGATGAGAAACGTGTATCTGCTTTTACTAATTGCCAGTATTTTATGACACAACAAGAGATGATTAAGCTTTTTGATGATATCCCAAGTGCGATTATTAACACAATACAAATTGCAAAAAAATGTAATGTAACTGTGACTTTTGGTAAATATTTTTTACCATTTTTTGAGACACCAAATAACACTAGCGTTGATGAATATTTAAAAGAATTAGCAACCAATGGGCTCATGAAAAGATTAGTTGAGATGAAGGTAGCTGAGGATAATGATGGTTATAAGGTCTACCGTGATAGATTAGCACTTGAGCTTAGTACTATCGTAGAAATGGGGTTTGCCGGGTATTTTCTCATTGTTGCAGATTTTATTAATTGGGCAAAAGAAAAGAACATTCCGGTGGGACCTGGGCGTGGATCTGGTGCCGGTTCTTTAGTTGCTTTTGCGTTAAAAATCACCGATGTAGATCCTTTGAGATATGGCTTACTTTTTGAACGCTTTCTAAACCCAGAGCGTGTATCTATGCCAGACTTTGATATAGATTTCTGCCAAGAAAAAAGAGATTTGGTTATTGAATATGTTAAAAATAAATATGGAGTAGATGCGGTAAGTCAGATTGTTACCTTTGGTACTATGTCTTCAAAAGCGGTGATTAAAGATGTGGGCAGGGTATTGAATTTACCTTATGGACTATGCGACTCAATATCTAAAATGATTTTAAGCACCCCCGGAAAGAGTTACAGTCTACTTGAGGCTTATGAACAATTTTCAGATTTAAAAGTGCGTATAGACAATGCAGATGATGAGGTGGTGCGTTTATGGGATATGTCAAAAAGATTGGAAGATTTAACCAGAAATGTGGGTAAACACGCAGCTGGAGTATTAATAGCACCAAATGAACTGACTGATTTTTGTCCATTATATGTAGCAGATGGCATGCAAACATCTCAATTAGACAAAGACGATGTAGAACAAATGGGGTTAGTTAAATTTGACTTTTTAGGACTTCGTAACCTAACCATCATACAAGAAACGTTGGAGAATGTTAAAAAACTACATAATATAGATGTAGTTTTGTCTACATATGATTTTGATGACGTTGATACATATAAGCTATTACAAACTGGCAATACAGCCGCAATATTCCAGCTTGAGTCCCATGGTATGAAACG